>CAOJPS010000199.1 GCA_948441255.1 uncultured Eubacteriaceae bacterium
CGCACGAAACTACGTTTCGCTGAGTTTCACTGTAATTTTTCGTCGAACTCACGTTGATATAATTAATTTGTCCATAAGTTTATTCTCACTTGGTATTTTTTCTTTGCAAATTTATTATACTACAGAATATCCTTCCTTATGGACTTTTATTTTTCGTCAAACTCTCGTTACTTTAAATCATTGGTTAAACATAGGTGTAGACAAATATCTATCGCCTGTATCTGGCAGCAAAACTACAATAATCTTGTCTTTATTTTCTGGCTTTTTAGCAAGTTCTTCCGCTGCCCATAGTGCTGCTCCCGAGGAAATCCCAACAAGTATCCCCTCTTTCCTAGCGATTCTTCTTCCAGTTTCAAAAGCTTTCTCATCTTCAACTTTGATAATCTCGTCATAAATCTTTGTGTTCAAAATTTCAGGAATAAATCCAGCCCCGATTCCTTGAATTTTATGAGCTCCAGCCTTTCCCGCTGATAATACTGGAGAATCAGCAGGTTCAACAGCAACAATTTTAATATTGAAATTTTGTGATTTCAAATACTCCCCAACGCCCGAAATTGTACCGCCTGTCCCAACTCCCGCAACAAATATGTCAACTTTCCCATCTGTATCATTCCAGATTTCAGGTCCCGTAGTTTCTTTATGATAAGCAGGATTGGCGGGATTTACAAACTGCCCGGGAATAAAACCTCCAGGAATTTCCTTTGAAAGTTCTTCAGCCTTTTCAATAGCGCCTTTCATACCTTTCGCTCCATCAGTCAAAACAAGTTCGGCACCGTATGCTTTTAAAAGATTACGCCTTTCAACACTCATAGTTTCAGGCATAGTAATAATAATTCTATAATTACGAGCTGCTGCCACAGCTGCAAGTCCTATCCCTGTATTTCCTGACGTAGGTTCTATTATTACAGAATCTGGTTTTAAAAGTCCTTTTTTTTCAGCATCATCAAGCATAGCTTTCGCTATTCTATCCTTAACGGAACCTGCCGGATTTAGATACTCAAGTTTAGCAAGAACAGTTGCCTGCAAATTATCCTCTTTTTCAATATTCACGAGTTCTATTAAAGGCGTTCCTCCAATAAGGTCGGTTATTTTTTTATATATTTTAGACATAAGAATCCTTCTTTCAATATTAAACTTCTTTTAAACCTACACGATTACAATAATATTAAATATATAGAGGAAAGAATAAAATATTTTTCTTTTCTTGCTATAAATACGGTTTAAAATTAAGGAAATACCGCATAATTCAAAAAATTATTTTTAATATCATTTGTGCGGTGTTTCCTTAAATTTTAATTAATACATTTCTCGGTGTTTAATTATAAAATTATTACAAAGTTGAAAAAGCGTCATCCAAAGCACCAATCAAATCATCAATATTTTCAGTACCTATAGAAAGTCTTATTGTATTTGGCTTAATTCCCTGTTCCTCCAACTCCTTTTCAGTGCACTGAGCATGAGTAGTAGTAGCTGGATGAATAATAAGTGATTTTGAGTCAGCAACATTGGCGAGAAGAGAAAAAATCTCAAGGTTATCAATAAATTTATGAGCTTCTTCAACGCCGCCTTTAATTTCAAAAGTAAATATAGAGCCACCCCCGTTAGGGAAATATTTTTTATAAAGTTCGTGGCTTGCTTCCGTTTCCAAAGATGGATGATGAACAGCATCAACAAACGGATGATTATTAAGATACTCAACAATTTTAAGAGCGTTTGAAACGTGGCGTTCAACTCTCAAAGAAAGAGTTTCAAGTCCCTGTAAAAATATAAAAGCATTAAACGGAGATATCGCGGCGCCAGTATCCCTAAGCAAAATCGCACGTATATAAGTAACAAAAGCAGCAGTTTCAGCAGTTTCCATAAAACTAACCCCGTGATATGACGGATTAGGCTCTACAAACGCTGGAAACTTTCCAGAAGCTTTCCAATCAAATTTACCACTGTCAACAATTACTCCGCCAATAGCTGTTCCGTGACCGCCAATAAATTTAGTCGCACTATGAACAACTATATCCGCACCATATTCAATAGGTCTTAAAAGATATGGTGTGGCAAATGTAGAATCAACCACCAAAGGAATTTTATGTTTATGAGCAATTTCAGCTACTTTTTCAATATCAATAATATTAGAATTAGGGTTTCCCAAAGTTTCAATAAAAATAGCCTTTGTATTTTCTTTTATAGCATTTTCAAAAGCACCGTCATCTTCAGGGTCAACAAAAGTTGTCGTTACTCCGTATTCAGGAAAAGTATGTTCAAGCAAATTATAAGTACCGCCATAAATTGTCTTTGACGCTACAATGTGGTCGCCTGCCTTTGCTAGAGCCTGAAAAGTATAAGTAACAGCAGCGGCTCCCGAAGCTACCGCCAAAGCGGCAGAACCGCCTTCCAAAGCCGCTATTCTCCGCTCAAAAATATCTTGTGTAGGATTTGTAAGTCTGCCATAAATATTTCCAGCATCTTTCAGAGCAAATCTGTCAGCAGCGTGCTGAGAATTATGAAAAACAAAAGAAGTCGATGCGTAAATAGGAACAGCCCTTGCGTCTGTAACAGGGTCAGCGTGTTCTTGTCCTATATGAAGTTGTTTGGTTTCAAATTTCCATTCTCTTTTTGCCATAGCTTTCAATCTCCTTTTATACAGCATTTCCCAAATTATATTTTATAAAAATAATTACAACTTACTCAGTTTCTCTTTCAAAATTTCATTAACGCTTTTAGGATTAGCTTTTCCTTTCAAAGCTTTCATAGTCTGCCCAACGAGGAAACCAAAAGCCTTTTCCTTTCCACCTTTAAAATCTTCAATACTCTTAGGATTATCAGCAATAACCTTGTCAATTGTATCAGAAACAAGGCTATCGTCATTAAGCATTAAAAGACCTTTTTCCTCAACATATTTAACAGGTTCAACATCATTTCTGAAAATTTCCTCAAAAACTTCTTTTCCAACATTTCTATTAATTTTTCCGTCAGAAATAAGATTAATCAAATCTGCCACTTTTTTTGGTTCAACATTAATATCTTCGGGCAAAGTAGATGTTTCGCTCAAAAGTCTCATAAGTTCTCCCATAACAAGATTGCATACTTCTTTAGGCTTACCACATATAGCGGTAGTATCCTCAAAAAGGTACGCAAGCTGTTTAGCCGATGTAATAACTCCGGCATCATATTCACTAAGCCCAAACTCACTTATATATCTAGCTCTTTTAGCCTCAGGAAGTTCAGGAAGGTTACTTTTAACATCTTCAATCCAGCTATCGCTTATTTCAATAGGCAGCAAATCAGGTTCTGGAAAATAACGGTAATCTTGGGCATTTTCCTTAGAACGCATAGCAAAACTCGCGTCTTTGTTTTCATCCCATCTTCTTGTTTCCTGAACAACCTTGCCGCCATCTTCAAGGATTTCAATCTGACGTTTAGACTCAAAATTAATAGCTCTGTAAATAGCCTTAAAAGAGTTCATATTTTTCATTTCGCTTCTTGTACCAAACTCTTTTTGGCCCACAGGACGAACAGAAACATTTACATCAGCACGCATAGAACCTTCCTGCATTTTACAGTCGGACACACCAAGATACATCATAATATCTCTAAGTTTTGTAAGATAAGCAATAACCTCATCAGCACTTCTAAAATCAGCCTCTGAAACAATTTCAAGTAAAGGCACTCCACATCTGTTATAATCAACAAGTGTACAATCGTCCCAAGGGTCGTGGATAAGCTTTCCAGCATCTTCCTCCATATGAATTTCGTGAATACCAATATACTTTTTTACTCCATCCACTTCAATTTCAACTTTACCATTTTGACAAATCGGCAAATACAGCTGAGAAACCTGGTATGCCTTAGGAAGGTCGGGATAAAAATAATTTTTTCTGTCAAATTTATTATATCTTGTAATTTCACAGTTAAGTGCCAATCCCGCTCTTATAGCGAATTCCACAACACCTTTGTTCATAACAGGAAGACTTCCTGGCATACCCGTACATACAGGGCAAACATGAGTATTAGGTTCTCCTCCAAATTCTGTAGTACAGCCGCAGAATATTTTTGATTTGGTAGAAAGTTCAACGTGAACCTCAAGGCCAACAACTGTTTCATAATTCATTATGCTCTGCCTCCTTTAACAATTTCAGGTTTATTCAAGTGAAAATCCGTGTTAGACTGGAAAGCGTAGGCCGCCTTAACTAACAACGGCTCACTGAAAGCCTTTCCAATAAGCTGTAAACCAACTGGCATACCGTTTTTACCAAAACCACAAGGAACATTAACAGCAGGAATACCAGCAAGATTAACCGAAACGGTATAAATATCTCCAAGATACATTTTAAGAGGGTCAGAAGTATTCTCACCAAGTTTAAAAGCAGTGGTAGGAGCGGTAGGACTTAAAATCATATCATATTTCGAGAAAGCCTCGTCAAAATTATTTTTAATAAGTCCCCTTACCTGCAGCCCTTTTTTATAATAAGCATCATAATATCCCGAACTTAAAACAAAAGACCCAAGCATAATACGTCTTTTAACTTCCATACCAAAACCTTCGCTTCTCGAATTATAAAAAACGTCGAGAATTCCATCTCCCTTTTCACTTCTAAAACCATACTTAATGCCATCATATCTTGAAAGATTAGAACTTGCCTCCGCACA
>CAOJPS010000200.1 GCA_948441255.1 uncultured Eubacteriaceae bacterium
AAAATCGGCTTACGCCGACCGCATTTCTTTGCGGCACCCAGTCAGTGTTTTTGGCCTTGCCAAAAATCGGCTTACGCCGACCGCATTTCTTTGCGGCACTACTTTAAAAAGAAAGAAGCAAAGAAATTTTATGCGAAACGTTGGTTTCGCTGTAAAAAAATAACGGCGAAATTACCGCCGTTATTTTTTTAGGGAAACACCGCACAAAAGGAAATAAAAATAATTTTTTTGCCGCTGCCGCTAAAATTATTTTTATTTTTGAATTTGTCGGTGTTTCCTTAGCAAAGCGAATGCTTTGCGTTTTAAAGTTTTTTGCCAAGCTTTTTTTCAAAAAAGCTTGCAGGGTGTGGGACAGCGTCCCACGGTTTTAAGTTCCAATCTCTGGGACAGCGTCCCACGGTTTTTAAATTTTTATTTTTTTAAGCTATTACGAAATTGAGATGGGGTCATACCCGTTTTATTTTTAAATTGTATAGAAAGATAATCACCGTGACAATATCCTACGTCTACAGCTATTTCCATAATGGATTTATTTGTTTGAATAAGCATTTTTTTAGCCTGAGTAACACGCACATTGTTTAAATACTCTGTAAAAGATATACCCATCTGAAGTTTAAACATTCTTGAAAAATAAGAGTTTGAAAAATGAGCCATTTGAGCTATTTTTTCAAGTGTAATTTTTTTATAATAGTTATTTTCTATATAATATAGTATATCAACTATAGATTTTGACAACGGAGATTTATTTATCATAACATTGTTGTTAATTTTATTCTCCCATATAGTTATTAAAAGCCTGTATAACATTCCTTGAAGTACAAATTCTGTATATCGGGAGTTTTTGTTATATTCCTCAAGCATATCAAAAAATATTCTCTCTATTTTAATCTGAAACTCATCAGAAAAATGAAATACCCTCTGACCGCATAACTCATCAAATATTTTTTTTTCAACCTGGTTAATAAAAGGTTTAATAAATTCAGGAGTAAATTTAATAATATAACTGTCATAAGGGATATCACTGTTTGAAACAGTACGATGATACATATAAGGCATTCCCAAAGTAACATCTCCCGAATGATATATTAAACTTTCCGAAGGCATAATTACTTTTCTATCCCCCATAATAACATATCCTACACTATAATGGTCTGTAGCCATTTCCATAGACGGCATACAAAACCCAGATGGTCTTAAATTCCTTTCAACAACAATTTGTTTTCCCTCCGGAATAGGAAGAGCCACTTGAATCACCTTCTTTTCTATCTATGGAAACACCGACAAATTAAAAAATTATTTTTAATATCCTTTGTGCGGTGTTTCCCTATACAAATATGGCTCAAAGTATATCATAATATATAAGATTTGTCAAAAATCTGAGCATATATTTAATTGAATATCTCAATATTTTAATATAATATAAATTTATATATTATTTTTCAAAGTTCCAAAATATATTATAGATTGGAGGAAATTTAATTATGAATATAAAGAAAAAAAGTATTGTTCGTTTATTAGCATATATAAAACCTTACTGGTATCTTGTATTAATCTCAACCGCTTTCGGAGTGTTAAAACTAATACTTCCCCTAATACTCCCCCAGGTTTTAAAATATTTTACAGATACCCTGCTTGTATCAGAAACATTAACAGCGAGCGAAAAGATAGACGAGATTTTTAAATGGCTTATAATATTGCTTATAACATATTCATTTATATATATTCCATCGGCATTTTTAAGACAGTTCTGTTCACTGGAAGCGTCCAACAGAATAACTCATACTATGCGATGCCAGTTATATAATCACCTGCTTAAAATGTCGGCTTCATTTCATCATAAAAATAAATCCGGAAATCTTGTCACAAGAATAAGCAGTGATGTGGATGCGGTAAACGGTTTTATGTGGAACGTAGCTACAAACGTTTGGATTGATTTTATAATGTTTGTGATATACATAACACTTATGTTTTCTATTAACGTAACACTAACATTAATATGTTCCATAGCCGTACCTTTGTCGGTTATTATTACTAAAAAAATCCGCGTACGTATTTATAAGGAAAGCAAAAAAGTTCAAAATAATATTTCGGAAATCTCCGGCTACACCCAGGAACATATGGCAGGTTTCGCTACAGTTAAACTATTTAATATGGAAAATTATGAAATAGACAAATTTAACAAATACTCCCAAAAAATTTACAGTTTTGTGCGAAAAACAAATCGTTACAGCTCACTGGGGGAATCTGTCACAAGTTCTTTATCAGAAATAACAGTTTCAATTATCGTATGCTTATCCGCTATATATATAGCGAAAGATACTATGACTATAGGTGACTTGATTATATTTTACTCATATTTAGGATTCTTTATAACACCTTTAAGGAGATTTGCTGAATTGAATCTTATGTACTCAAAAAGCGTTGCCGGAATTGAAAGGGTATTTGAGATATTAGATACCCCTCTTGATATAAAAGAAAAAAGCGGCGCTGTAACGCTTAGTCATAATACGCCCATAAATATAAGTTTTAATCATATATACTTTAAATATAACGAGGAGGATAAAGAGTATACTTTAAATGATATTAACTTTAATATTAAACAAGGTGAAACTATAGCCCTTGTAGGCTCAAGCGGCTGCGGAAAAACTACACTGGTAAATATATTAACACGTTTTTATGACCCTCATAAAGGAAATTTATTAATTAATGATGTGGATATTAAAGATTATTCTCTGAAATCTTTATACGAGAAAATGGGAATGGTATTTCAAGACGCGCTTCTCTTTTCCGGCACAATAAAAGAAAATATATTATACGGCAACCCCAACGCTACAGACAAAGAAGTTGAATACGCTGCCAAAGCGGCAAACGCTTACGATTTCATAATAAAAACACCTCAAAAATTTGACACAATACTGGGAGAGCGAGGAATAGGATTATCCGGAGGACAAAAACAACGTATAGCGATAGCGAGAGTATTTTTAAAAAATCCAGAAATTCTTATATTGGATGAGGCAACAAGCGCTCTGGATTCCGAATCGGAGGAATTAGTGCAAGACGCCCTGGAAAACTTAATGATAGGCAGAACGTCAATCATTATCGCTCATAGACTTTCAACTATTGTAAACGCCGATAAAATAATAGTAATGGAACGGGGAAAAATAATAGAAACCGGAAATCATACAGAGCTGCTTGAAAAAGGAGGACGATATTCCGAATTATATAATATGCAGTTTAAAGACATAATTAAGGAAACACCAATAATAAAAGAATAAATAAAGGGACTGTTAAAAATGATAATTTCACTTTTAACAGTCCCTTTTGAAATACCCGCAAATTACTTTTATTTCCTATTTGTGCGGTGTTTCCTTGAATATATATTAATCCTGAACGTATGCCATTAAAGCTACGTGTCTTGCTCTTTTTATGGCAACGGTTAAAACTCTTTGATGTTTAGCGCAGTTTCCTGTTATACGGCGAGGAAGAATTTTTCCTCTTTCAGAAACAAACTTTTTAAGTTTAGCTACATCTTTATAATCAACAGCATCTACTTTTTCAGCGCAGAAAGCACAAACACGTTTTTTTCTTCTGCCACGTTTCTTATTAATCATTAAATACAAACCTCCTTATTAAAATTAAAAGGGTAAATCGTCATCGTCAACACTGTCATCAACGTTGTAAAAACCATCAGGCTGACTTGCCGGAGATTGAGCGGCAGGCACTGGATTTGACTGCGGTTCTGCCGGAGCCTGAGCTCTTCTTGACTCAAAAGCCGCCTTACTTTCAGCAAAATATTGTTCCTCAATCACAACTTCTGTTGTGATACGTTTTTGTCCGTTATTGTCTTCCCAGTTTCTAACTTGCAGTCTTCCGACAACTGAAATCATCATACCCTTTTTGAAATATTTACTTGTAAATTCTCCAGTTTTTCCAAACGCCACACAATTTATAAAATCGGCGTCAGGTTCTCCGTCACGCTTAAATCTTTTGTTTACCGCGATTGAAAATCGTACAATAGCTAAAGGTTCGGCACTTTGAGAATATCTAACTTCAGGGTCTGCCGTCAGGCGGCCCATAAGAATAACTTTGTTCATAAAACCTCACCTCCGCGATTAAGCGTCTTGACGAACAACTAAATAACGAAGAACATTTTCTTTAATACGCATACGTTTTTCAATTTCGTTTGGCGTATTATTTTCAGAATCAAAAGTAATAAAGCTATAAAATCCTTCGTTTACTTTTTGAATTTCATAGGCAAGTCTGCGTTTTCCCCAATCATCAACCTTTTCAATTGTTCCGCCGAATTTTTCGATAAGTTCTTTTATACTTTCAAATTCAGCTTTTAAGGTTTCCTCATCTAAGTTTGGTTTAATAACGACAGCAAGTTCGTATTTATTCATTTCTTACACCTCCTTTTGGTCTTTGGCCCCCGAAATATTGGGAGCAAGGATAATACAGATAATCTGTACAACAAAAGTCATTATAACACAGAATAAATTTAAAAGCAAGTTTTTTTGGAAAAAAATACGCAAATTAATAAGCATAGTGAAAGAATTTAAAAAGAGGTAAAAAAATTTATTTTACTCAAAAGTCTGCGAAGTGCTTCTCAA
>CAOJPS010000201.1 GCA_948441255.1 uncultured Eubacteriaceae bacterium
AATCCTGAAAATATCCATATAATTTGTTTTTGCGCAAGTTCTGGCTTTAATCTTTGAAGCATTATAATTCCTATGTCGCAAAGAAAAAACACACTGTTCCATATAAGCCTGTCCGCTCTTGGATACGTAAACCTTAAAACTATATGTGAAATAATAAAAAGCAAAATTCCAAGAAGACAAGCAAATAATGTTTTTAGTTCAAATGTTTCAGTTTCATTGTTAAATGACAGTATTAAAAACGCTATGATATGAAATACGATAAGTATAATATATTGTTTAAATATACATTTGTTTATATTACTGCTAAACAAATTTTGTCTTGTTAGAATAATTTTTATACTTTGCCAAAGAAAAAAATATACGCAAAATAAAAACAAATATTTACATAATATTATTAAAAGTTCATACATAATAAAATCACTCCAAAAAGCAGTTGTTTTTAAAGAACGCCATTAAATAAATGGCCTTTTGTGAAACCGGTGTTTTCTATTTCCGCTATTATTTTATTAATATTTTTATCATAAGTATTGTTATATAAAAGTTTTGTATGGCAATATAATATATTATCAGTCATCTGCTTATTTTCATCAGTCAGTATTATTCTCAAATATTTTGATGGAATAGATTTTATTTCTTCAAATCTGCTCAAAATACAAATTGGGACACTATTTAATATAGAAGCGGTACATATTTGACAATTATTTTGAATGGAAAAATTTACGCCCATTCGGTCTTTTAAATAATATATATCTTTATTAGTTGTTCAATTACAGAATCTAGCTTCTGTTGTTTTCCCATCATAAAGTCCTATTGGGCATTGATGTGTTGTCATTAATGTCAATTTTCCATAAATAATAATTTCAGTGTTATTTGAAGCTATTTCAGTAAGTTCTGATATTGTTAGTTCAGGTGAGAGGGTCATTTCATCAAAAAAACAATTCATTAATTCGGCGCTTGCGCTGTTAAATATGTTGAAAGTATAGTCGGAAACAAGTTTCTTTTTTGTTTTAACTTCTTGAAAATTTCTTAAAAGGTAACCGTCAGCGTCACTATTTTCAAAAAGAGCATATGATTCCTCAAATTTTTTAAAAAAAGGTTTTCTGTATATTTTGGGAAAACAAATAAAAAACTCTATATTGTTTTTATGAGAAAGTTCTATATATCTGTTGAAATTTAATAAAAGAGTTTCGTTATACTCAAAATAAATTCTTTTTATATTATACTTTAAAACAGTATACAGTTGTTCTTCTGTACTTAAATAAACAGTTAAATATTTATTTTTAGGAAAAATTCTTTCTTTTGCTGTATATGAAAATTTAACTTTTTCTCTTTTATGTTTTTCAGTTATTTTTGTGCTTAATTCCAAAAGAGCGGCTCTTTTTATTGAGTTTATTTCATTTATTGGAATATAAATATTTTCATCACATATTATTTCTTCAAAATCCAATATATATGGGGTATTTCCTGTTTTTGATAATCTCTTAATTAAAGCTTCTTTTGTCACAGGTTTTTTTTCAGCAGTCTGTACAGTTTGTCCTGCTACCTCAACTATTATGTCATCACAGCGTAATTTTAATTTTAAAGGTAAATTTAATTTAGCTTTTACAAACGCTGAAATAACTCTTTTTCTTGTGTCATTTTGATAGTATTTTTTCAATTCGTCATTTAATTCTTTATCATATGATTTATATACAAGGTTCCCTTTTTTAATATTCCCTTTTATTTTTATTAAAATTTTATCACCGGCTTTTGCGGGTTTTGATATTCCAGCCCCAACGTGAGGTTCTTTTTCTGTCCATATTTCTATTCCATCACCTGGAATAACAGGTTTTGAAAGAATTATTGACGCTGTCTGTAATTTTGAGTTATATTTTTCTACAATTCCTATTTTTATTCCGCTGCTTTTAGGAGAAGCGCTTATCATTTTTGTTCCTGCCCAATTTTTTAAATAGCCTTCGGAAAATTTGCCGCCTCTGTTAAATATTTGAGTTAATTTTTCGATATCATCTTGTATAGGAAAATGAAATTTATTTTCTAATGCTAAATTGATATATTTTCTATACGTTTTTGTTACTTGAGCGACATATTCTGGATTTTTCATTCTGCCTTCTATCTTAAATGAAGTAATTCCTGAATTTATAAGTTCTTCTATAGAATTTAATGTCATTATATCTTTTGGACTTAAAAGGTAATCTTCTGAAATTTTTTCCTCATTTTTGTAAAGACTGTACTTTAAACGGCAAGGCTGCGCACATTGACCCCTGTTGCCGCTTCTTTTTCCTATTAAACTGCTCATAAGACATCTTCCGGAATAACTTACACATAACGCCCCGTGAATAAAAACTTCTATTTCAGTGGAAGTTTTCTTACATATATTTTGTATTTCATCTAAAGAAAGCTCTCGGCTTAAAACAATTCTTTGAAATCCTAGCTTTTCTAAAAAATTTACACTGTAAATGTTATGTGCTGTCATCTGTGTGCTGGCGTGAAGTCTGATTGATGGAAAGTTTGATTTTAAAAGGCTGAAAATTCCTAAATCTTGAATTATAAAAGCGTCAACTCCGGCAGTGTACATTTTTGACGCAAAGTTTAACACATCGTTTATTTCCGAGTTTTTATATAAAGTATTTATTGTTATTAAAACCTTTATATCACGTATATGGCAAAACTCTATTATTTCTATTAATTCATCGTCAGAAAAGTTTGACGCGTATTTTCTCGCGTTAAACTTTTTACCTCCAAGGTAAATGGCATTACAGCCACTGTTTAAAGCGGCATATATGCTTTCTTTTGTACCTACTGGAGAAAGAAGTTCTGGTTCATTTTTTTTGTTCAAAATATCACCTTGTTCTTTTGTATACTTTATTTGTCAAAATTATCTATAAAATCATTAAGTTCTGTTTTCGTTTTTGACAACTCTGTTTGCGTATTTTCCAGTTTAGATTTAATGTCAGAAAGTTCATTGTTAGCGATATCTAGCTTAGATTTAGTATCGTCTAATTCAAAGTTTGAATTTTCCAGTTTTGACTTAGTATCGGAAAGTTCATTGTTAGCGGAGTCCAATTTAGATTTAGTATCAACTAATTCAGAGTTTAAATTTTCCAATTTAGATTTAGTATCAACTAATTCAGAATTTGAGTTTTCCAGTTTGGACTTAGTATTGGAAAGTTCATTGTTAGCGGAGTCCAGTTTAGATTTAGTATCAACTAATTCAGAGTTTAAATTTTCCAGTTTAGATTTAGTATCAACCAATTCAGAATTTGAGTTTTCCAGTTTGGACTTAGTATCGGAAAGTTCATCGTTAGCGGATTCCAATTTAGATTTAGTATCGTGTAATTCAAAATTAGAATTTTCCAATTTTAACTTAGTATCGGAAAGTTCATTGTTAGTGGCGTCCAATTTAGACTTAGTATCGTGTAATTCAGAATTTAAATTTTCCAGTTTTAACTTAGTATCGGAAAGTTCATTGTTAGCAATATCCAATTTAGATTTAGTATCGTCTAATTCATTACTTGTAATATCCAATTTAGATTTAGTATCGTCTAATTCGCCTCTTACACTTTCCAAGGTTAATTTGGTGTTTGAAAGTTCGTTGGTTATATTTTCAAAGTCTGATTTGGCATCTGAAAATAAAGCTTGAGAATCTTTTAATTTGGATTGTGTTTCTAAAAGTTCACTTTGCGAATTTTTAAATTTAATTTTTATATCAGAGAGTTCCGCATTGGCGGTTTCTAGTTTTTTTTGTAAATTATTAAGTTTATTTTGTGTTTCGTTAAGCTTGGAATTTAATGAGGTTGTTTTCATCTCAAGCGCTTGACGTTCTTCTTTTAATTGTTCTATTTCTTTATCTTTTTTTATTATATGTTCTTTATTAAATTGAGATTTATTATCGGATTTTGAAATTTTTTCTTCTAAAGCTTTATTTTTTTCTTTTTCTTTAAAATAGTCATCGGCTACATTTAATGTGACAATTAAGGAGGATTTATTTAAACCAACTTGATTTGAATTTCCTTTATTCGTTTTTAGCTCTTCTATTTTTTGATTTATGTATTCTGCGACAGACTGGATATAATTTTCACTTTCCACACCCATTAATGTATATAAGGTACTGTCTATTATCACTTTAACATAATTTTTGTCATCCATTATTTAAACCTCCCACTAAAATTGTAATACTATAACTATATTATAACATAATAATATTTGAATTTACAAGAATATTCATCAAATTTTTACTAAGGAAACACTGCACGAAAGGAAATAAAAACAATTTTACAAAAAAATTATTTTTATTTTTTAATTATGAGGTATTTCCCTAAATAAACTTATTTGGGAATTTACAGAAATTTCTAGGAAAATCTAATTCTTATATTTTTAATAGATTTTATAAATAAAAAAATCCTTCTTGTTTTACGAATTTTTATTGTTTTTTTATTCGTATTATTTTCAAGATGGATTTTTTATTTTAATAACGTGAGTTCGGTGAAAATTTATAACTAATGGAACCTTTTTCTATCGCAAAAA
>CAOJPS010000202.1 GCA_948441255.1 uncultured Eubacteriaceae bacterium
GCAGACTTTTGAGTAAAATAAATTTTTTTACTTCTTTTTAAGTTCTTTCATATAAATAAGAACCCAAAACCTCAGCCACCGCACTCACCGTGTCAACTTCGTTCTGCACCCAAAGTCTTTGTGATGAATATTCAGCAAATCCAATATATCCCACAACATCAGAATTTTCAAATATAAGACACTCCAAAAAGCTTTTAGTGCCTAAAAGCCTCATATACTCATTAAAAGGATACTCCAGTTTCCCTGCGTCAGTACAATAAAAAATGTCTTCCCTGTTAAAATAAGATAAATAACTAAAATCGCTTGCATCATTATTAAGAGGCATTTCTAGCATATTTGGGTCTATTTTTTTAATTCCCTTATTTTGCCACTGAAACCGGACATAAGCAAACTGAGAATCTTTTTCAATACAATAAATATAAACCGTACTTGGATTAAATTTATTTCCAAGTATAGAAAGTATCTCATTAAAAGCTTTATTTCTATCCTTTTCTTCCTCAAAAATATTAATAACCTTTTTCTTAATATATCTTATAAATCCTTTAGAAAAGTCATTTTCATCTGAATTCAAATTACAATAAACAATTTCATCAAATATAGTAAATCCGTCTTTTCCCTTTTGTTTTGTTTCATATAAAGCTAAATCAGCGTTTTTAAACAACTGCTTATAAAGAATTCTTTCTTTGGCCGCCAGAGCAATTCCAACACTAACAGAAACTTTGTTCAAATTAGTCTCATACTCATATAGTTTTCTTATTTTTTCACACATCTTTTGAGCCTTATCACGAACATCTTCCTCACTGTTTACCTTATTCATAAACACAAGGAACTCGTCCCCTCCTATACGTCCTATAATGTCAGTATCTCTAAACGTACTTTTAAAAATTTTTGAAACGTCCGCTAAAACGGCGTCCCCTAACAAATGCCCATATGTATCATTAATACTCTTAAAATCATCTATATCAATAATCATAAGAGCATATATATCAGAACCATAATTAGATTCAAGAATTTCCTCAACCATTTTTTCCGTAGCGGGTCTGTTATAAAGACTTGTAAGTCCATCAATCTGAGATTTTTCAATAAGTTGTTTTCTCTCATTTTTCTGTTTGTTTATATTATATAATCTTCCAATACAATATTTCCCTTTGTCCTCTGGCACAATTTTATAAACAAGGCTAAACCACTCAAACTTTCCAGCCTTGTTTCTTATTCTAATTTCAAGGTCTTTACGTTTAAGGTCTTTTTGCGCTTCTTGAAAACTAACAAGAACCTTCTTAGCATCTTCTAAGTTAATAGAAATATTTTTATTAATATTTTTTTTAAAATTTTCAATAACTGTTTTCCGTCCAAAAACATCAAAATACTTTTTGCCAAACTCAATATAATCATCGGCGATATTATATCTAAAAATAATATCATCAGAAATAGAATACATATACTTGTAACATTCCCATTGAAAAATATCCTCATAAATATTATTAAGTAAGTTACCCATAAATAAAGCAACACACTTAAAAATTTTTTTCTCACCTTCAGCAATAACATTAGCATTCAGTTTAATACTGCTTAAAGAACTATTTTTACCTTTTATACTAAAATCAAAATAACCTGTTTCACCCTTGCCAAGTTTCATAAACTCACAGAATTTTTTCAAATCTTCTTCATAAATAATAGATTTAAAACTATTATTTTTTTCACTTTCAAATTCTGTTTTTGAATAACCCGTCAAAAAATAGAAAAAACTATTAGCGTCAATAATAGTAGCGTTATCGTCATTAAAAAACGCAAAAAGACAAATCGGAAAATCATTAAAACTCAGCTTTTCACTAACCAAATCAATCACCTGCCAAAAATCTAACTATAGTTAATCAGCAAAAAATCACTCAAATTTATTAACTATAGTGAAAGAACTTGAATAACGGTAAAATAAATTTTTTTACTTCTTTTTAAGTTCTTTCACTATATATAACATAAGGAAATATCACAACAAATAAAAATAGTTCTATTACTCCATAAAGTTTGTTAAATATAATTCCTTTTGTATAGTGTTTCCATAACTATAAATAATAATAAACATTTTTCTATATAAAGTCAATTACTTATAGAAATAATTTTGTAAAATTATAGGCAGTACCGCTTAATTCGATAAAACAGGTTTGAGATGATATTTTTCAGTACAAGGAAAAAGCTCGCAGGTCAAACACTTTCGCTGAGCGAAAGCCGGCTTCGCCGTCCGCGTTTTTCTTCGCGGTGTACACATAGTCGGAGCCTATGATAAGAGATTTTGACGCAGCAATGAGAAATATCAGCCAAAGCTGTGAAATTATAATTATGCGGTATTGCCTATATAAAAAAACAGGCTTTCGCCCGCCGCATAAAAATACTATGTTTATTTTATTAGCCCTATTTAATAACATAAATAATAACTATTGACAAAAGATTTTTTGCCAGGCTGAAAAGGTCTGCCAAGCGATGTCGCAAAGGTTATTAAACAGGTCTATTTATGAATAAAACTTTCTGTAGAAGACAGCGTAAAATAATAAGCATTTTTCACACCAGCACTTTTAATAACTTTTATACATTCATTTAAAGTAGTCCCTGTTGTATAAATATCATCAATAATAACAACATCTTTCCCCTCAAGACTTCCCGAATCCTTAACCGCAAAAGCCCCTTCAATATTTTTAATTCTCATTTCTCTATTCAGTCCAAACTGTGGTACAGTATTTCTTTTTCTTATTAATAAATTATTAACAACAGGAATTCCACAAATTTTAGAAATCTCTTTAGCCATAATTTCCGTTTGATTATACCCTCTTTTCATTTTTCTTCTCCAATGTATAGGAACAGGAATAATAAAATCCGGACAAAACAAATTTTGCTTAATAAAGAACTCACCCATCTTCATACCCATAACTCTTGCGTAATGTCCGCAATCATTATACTTAAATTTATGAATAATATCTCTTATTTCAGAATTATAAAGAAACATTGAAAAGCCATTGTTTTCCATAAAATTTCTTTTGCATATCTCATCATCAAAAACAATAAATTTTTTAAAACATTCATCGCAAATACCAGATTCTTTATTTTCAAAATTAATCTTATGGCATAAAACACATTTGTCAGGATAAATAACACTCAAAATCTTTTCAATAATGTTACAAAACAGCATAAACCATACCCTTTAAATTATAATCAGCAAAAATTCAGCAAGGACGGCAATTAAAAATCGCCGTCCTTTAAATTTTCAGCCTGCGTTAGCGGCCTTTCTTCTAAGTTTGCGCCGTCTTTTCATTTTACTGTTAAGAGAAATATTTTTTCTATCAGCATTATAAATCAGTTCCGGCTGTGCTTTATTTTCAACAACATCTTTAGTAATAATACACCTTTCAATAGTATCGTCAGAAGGTATATCATACATAACATCAGTAATAAAGCTTTCAATAATAGCTCTAAGTCCTCTCGCTCCCGTTTCTTGTTCAACAGCCTTTTTAGCGATACTTCTAAGCGCGTCTTCCTCAAACTCAAGAACAACATCATCCAATTCAAATAAATAATTATACTGTTTTATAAGAGAATTTTTAGGCTCTTTTAAAATAGAAACCAAAGCATCCTCATCAAGATTGGATAAAGGCACAACTACAGGCATACGGCCTATAAGTTCCGGAATAAGCCCAAACTTATGCAAATCCTGCGGAATAATCTGCTTAAAAAGTTCCATTTCTTTAAGCTCATCTTTTGTCTTAACATCAGAACCAAAACCAATAATCTTATTTGAAATACGCCTTTCAATTATATCCTCAAGACCACTAAAAGCGCCGCCGCAAATAAACAAAATATTTGTAGTATCAATTTGAATAAACTCTTGATGCGGATGTTTTCTTCCTCCCATAGGAGGAACAGAAGCAACAGTTCCCTCAATAATTTTAAGAAGCGCCTGCTGAACTCCCTCTCCGCTGACATCACGAGTAATAGACGGATTATCTGACTTTCTGGCTATTTTATCAATTTCATCAATATAAATAATACCTCTTTGCGCTTTTTCAATATCAAGGTCAGCAGCCTGAATTATTTTCAACAGAATATTCTCAACATCTTCGCCCACATATCCAGCTTCTGTAAGACTTGTAGCGTCAGCAATAGCGAAAGGAACATTAATAAGCTTAGCCAAAGTCTGCGCAAGCAAAGTTTTGCCAACACCAGTAGGCCCAATCATAAGTATATTGCTTTTTTGAAGTTCCACCTCATCAGAAACACCTTCCATAGCTATACGCTTATAATGATTGTAAACGGCAACAGACAAAGCCTTTTTAGCTTCTTCCTGACCAATAACATATTCATCTAAAGCCGCTTTAATTTCACGGGGTTTAGGAAGATTAAATTCCAAATCATCAAATTCAAACTCGTTTTCAAATTCCTCATCAAGAATATTCATACACAAATCAATACATTCATTACAAATAAAACCGCCTCTGCCCACAACAATTTTTTTAACATCTTCTTCAGAT
>CAOJPS010000203.1 GCA_948441255.1 uncultured Eubacteriaceae bacterium
AGAGTCCAGGACCATGCCGTTGGAAGAAATTTCTTCATCCGGCCGGTCGTTTTTATTTAATCCAAAAAATATCATTCTGCGGATTAATATAGCAGCCCCAAAAAAAAAATTAACATTTTTCTTCAAGCCAAAAAAATGATAAAGAAATACATCTTCTTTCTCTAAAAAAAGCTTTTTCAAATTCTGAAACAGAAGAAAATGATTTAAAAAAAGAAATTCTAAAATTGCAAAATGATAGTAATGAAATTGAAAAACAATTGCAACAAAAATATAAATACCGTGAAAATATTAATAAAACGCTCAGTGATTTTTCATCAAGATATAGTATTTTATCAGAACTTGAAAAAGATTATGAAGGATATTACGAAAGCGTAAAAGCAATATTAAAACAAAAAGAAAATAATAATCCTTTATTTACGGGTATATGCGGAGCTGTTGGAGAACTTCTAAGTGTTGATAAAAATTACGAAACAGCTTTAGAAACAGCTTTAGGCGGAAATATACAGAATATTGTTACAAGGACAGAAAAAGACGCAGGAAAAGCAATTGAATATTTAAAAAAATCAAAAAAAGGCCGTGCTACATTTCTTCCTATAAACTCTGTCAGCGCAAAAGAAATTCCCGAAAATGTAAAAACACAAATTCTAAAAGAAAACGGCGTAATTAATTTCGCAAAAAAACTTATAAAATATTCTCTGGAATATGAAAATATATTTTCAAACCTATTAGAACGTGTAATCGTTTTGGATAATTTCAATAACGCTGTAAGTTTTGCGAAAAAATATAATTATTCATATAGAATTGTCACTTTAAACGGAGAACTGTTAAATCCCGGAGGTTCAATTACAGGAGGAAGTATAAGCAAAAAAAATTCCGGAATCTTTTCAAGAAATCGAGAATTGAAAGAATTAAAAGAAAAAATTTCATTTTATACTATCAAACTAAATGAAGCTGATAATGAAATTCAACTTTTAAAAGAAAAAATAATCGAAACAAATGATACTATAGAAAATATAAACACAAAAACCAATACCATTCTTTTGAAAAAAAATGACTTAAAAAATCAAATTATACAAACAGAAAACTATATAAATGACTTGTACGATAAATTTAATACTTTAACAAAAGAAGAAAAAAGCATTAATAATCGCATTTTAGAACAAACAAAAAAACTTTCTTCTCTTGAAAAAGATATTAAAAAAAGTGAAAAAGAAATTTCCGATATACACAGTCATTTAAATAAATATCAAAGCGAGGTTCAATCAAATAAGGATGTTCGAGAAGAAAATAGTAAAAAACTAACCGAACTTAAAGTTGAAATAAACGAAATTGAATTTACCGTTTCTTCTTTATCCTCCGATATTATAAGAATAAATAATGAAATTGAAAAATGTAACGCAAATATTTTAAAAAATAAAAGAAATATTTTAAAAACAAAAGATGAAATTTCAGTAAAAGAGAATGAAATTGAGTTTTTAAGTGAAAATAATTTAAAAATAAAAGAAATATCAAAAAACAAACAAAATAAACTTGAAAGTGAAAACAATAAAAAAACAAAATTATCAGAGGAAAATGAAAAAGCAGAAAAACAAAGTCTTGAACATATTGAATATATCTCTAAAATAAAAAATGAAAAAGTAAGACTTGAACTTTTAAAAGAACAGCTTGAAGACAAAAAAACACGAATATGCGATGATATTTGGGAAAAATATGAAATAACAATTGCGTCCGCCCAAGCATATGAAAAATCTGACATTGAAATATCAAAACTACGTTCAGAAGAAAATAATTTAAAAAATGAAATCCGGGAAATGGGAACAGTCAATACCGAAGCTGTTGAAGAATATAAGCGAGTACAAGATAGATATGATTTTCTTATAAATCAGCGCAAGGATATTTTATATGCTGAGGAAAATTTAAAAAATATTATAATAGAATTGTCCTCTCTTATGGAAAATCAATTCAAAGAACAATTTAAAATTATAAATGAAAATTTTGGAAAGGTATTTTCAGAAGTTTTTGGCGGCGGAAACGGATATGTTAAACTTTCAGACGAAAAAGATGTTTTAAATTCAGGTATTGAAATTATAGCCCAGCCTCCAGGTAAAAGTATTCAAAATATGTCCCTTTTATCAGGCGGTGAAAGAGCTTTAACAGCAATTGCTCTGCTTTTCGCAATCCTAAAAATGAAACCATCTCCTTTCTGTATACTTGATGAAATTGAAGCAGCACTTGACGATGCTAATGTAAAACGATATGCTGATTATTTAAAACGTTTTGCAAAGGATACTCAATTTATTGTCATAACACATAGAAAAGGTTCAATGGAAGCCGCTGACACATTATATGGAATAACAATGCAAGAACAAGGAGTTTCAAAACTTGTTTCGGTTAAATTCACAGAAAATAAGGAAACACCGCACAAAGGATAATAAAAATAATTTTTTGAATTATGCGGTATTTCCATAAATTAAATTAACTTGGAGGATATTATGGCACTTTTTAAATTTTTAAAAAACAAAAAAACAAAGGAACAGGAATCAGAAAACAATAATCTAAACACACAAATCCCTGATGAACCAGAAGATATAAAAAAAGAAGCCGAAACATTAAGTACAGAAGAAATTCAAACAATATCAAACGAAACAGAAAATCAATTTCCCGAATCCCCAAACATTTCAGAAACTCCAGACATTCCGCCAGAGAAAAAGAAAGTCAGTTTATTTGCCAAAATAAAGGCAGGTCTAAGCAAAACAAGACAAAATATTATGAGCGGAGTTGAGCAAGTTCTTAAAAACTTCACAAAAATCGATGAAGAACTTTTTGAGGAACTTGAAGAAGCTCTTATTATATCAGATATAGGTGTTGACACATCTTTATCTATAATTGAGCAAGTAAAAGATATTGTCAAGCGTGAGAAAATCTCAGATGTTTCAGAAATTAAAAACATTATAGTCAGGGTAATAACAGAAATGCTTGAAAAGGATAATACTGAACTTAAAATAAAAAGTCCAACAGTAATTCTCGTTATAGGTGTAAATGGAGTAGGAAAAACAACCACAATTGGAAAACTGACTCATAACTTTAAAGAGCAAAACAAAAAAGTTATTCTTGCCGCGGCAGATACATTTCGAGCGGCAGCAATAGACCAGCTTCAGATTTGGGGAGAACGTTCCCAAGTAGATGTTATCAAACATCAGGAAAATTCCGATCCAGGTGCTGTTGTTTTCGACGCCGTTCAAGCGGCAAAATCAAGAAACGCAGATATTTTAATTTGTGATACCGCTGGACGGCTTCACAACAAAAAGAATCTTATGGAAGAATTAAGAAAAATCTCAAAAATAATAAACCGTGAATATTCCGAAGCAAATGTTGAAGTATTTTTAGTTCTTGACGCGACAACAGGCCAAAACGCTTTACAGCAGGCAAAATTATTTAAAGAAGTTGCTGATATAACTGGAATAGTTTTAACAAAACTTGACGGAACAGCAAAAGGCGGTATAATTATATCCATAAAAAACGAGTTGAAAATTCCTGTTCGTTTTATCGGGGTAGGAGAAGGTATCGACGATTTGCAAAAATTTAATGCTTCTGACTTTGCTAAAGCTCTTTTTGATATGGAATAGACTTCTTTCAAAACCATAAAACTACAGCAGTCTAATAAAATATACAGCAAAATCGGTGCTTTCCATAATAAGAAAGCACCGATTAATGCTATATATTAATTTTATCAACATTTCTTCCCACAACAGAAATGCTCATATCATCAAAATTAAATATTTTATCAATCAAATAATAAACTTGTTCAAGATTAATTCTATCAACTTTATTAATAATATCGTCAACTTCATTAACTCTATTTAAAAGAAGCATATTTCGTCCAATATTAGAGGCTCTTGAAGAAGAATTTTCAAGACTTAAAATAAAATTACTTTTAAGCTGTTCTTTTGTTTTATAAAGCTGTTCCTCTGTAATCTTTTCATTTTTAAGGTCTGAAATTTCCTTTAAAATAAGTTCATATACCTTTTCAAACTGATTTGAACCAAGCCCGGCATAAATACTAAAAAGTCCACAGTCAACATAACTTGAAGGAAAAGAATAAATAGTATAAGCAAGCCCATTTTCCTCTCTTATTTTTTGGAAAAGTCTTGAACTCATTCCTCCGCCAAATATAGTATTAACTATAGCTAAAATATACGACTCGTCAGACCCGCCATTAACTCCTGGAAAAGTTAAAGTCAAATGTATTTGTTCAATATCTTTTTCTTTTTTAACATTACTTTTAAAATAATCTGGTTTCTTATATAATGTGCTTTTTTCCAATGAATTTTCAAACTCGCCAAAATATTTCTCTATCTTGTCAAGAAAATCCTTTTTTTCAAAATTTCCTGATAAAGCCAAAACAGTATTTTCACATCTATAAAGTTTTGAATAATATACTTTTATAATACTCAAATAAA
>CAOJPS010000204.1 GCA_948441255.1 uncultured Eubacteriaceae bacterium
TTAATGCGTGGGGAGCATTTTTGGAGGTTTGGAATCCTAGGCTGCACAGGCGAGCAGCAAAGCGCAGCTTTGCGACCAGCCTTTATGATAGAAAAAGGTTCCATTAGTTATAAATTTTCATCGAACTCACGTTATTTTAAGAAACACCAACAAATTAAAAATAATTTTTTAATTTGTTGGTGTTTCCTTTAATCAATTGAATAAATCTCCGCCACTTAGACGGCGTACACTTACTCTTATATTTATTCTGTTTATTATGGCAACCTCTTCTTGCGGAAAAATCTTATTATCTATGTTGTTGTAATTAATTTAAATTTATATTATAATAAAAAAGTAAAATACTCAATAATTTGGAGGAAAAAAGTAAACAAATGAAAATTATAAAAAAGTATATAATTCCACTAGGAATGCTATTAATATTTGAAACTATTGCTATTGTCCTATGGCTTACAAGCAATAATCTATTTTATCTTTTCAATTTCAGCTATATTGGATTTTTTATTACTTTAGGTTTTTTTCTTCTCATAGTAAACTACAAGCACGCAAGACGTATTACACAACTATTTGTAGGAATTTATATGTTTGTATACCTTGGATTAATTTGTAATGAAAATATGCAAATTGAAGGCTTTTGGTACTATCTTTTCACAGGAGTATTTGAAGCCGCGACAATACATTACGCAGTAGCAAAAATATTTGGACCTCTTCTTTTTGGACGAGGCTGGTGCGGATACGCGTGTTGGACGGCAATGGTACTTGATTTTCTTCCATATAAAACGCCTCAATATCCTCGAAAGGAAATAGGTTTTATTCGTTACATAACTTTCTCAATATCATTTATATTTGTCGCGTCCCTTTTTATCTTAAATGTTGGAAAATTTGAAAAAATTATGTTCTGGAGTTTTCTTATTGGCAATATCTTATATTACATTATCGGAATCATTTTGGCTTTTATTTTTAAAGATAACAGAGCATTTTGTAAATACGTTTGTCCAATAACTGTATTTCTTAAACCAATGAGTTATTTTTCTTTGTTAAGAATAAAATGTGATAAAAATAAATGTGCGTCTTGTGGGAAATGTGAAAAAATTTGTCCGATGAATGTCGAAGTTACAAATAATCCCAAAAATCGAGTTAATGGAACAGAATGTATTTTATGTATGGAATGTGTAAAAAATTGCCCTAAAAACGCATTATCCATTTATCAATAGACATAGACCTATTTAATAATTTTAACCAATAATATACTTCTTTCAAAACCGCAAAATTGCTGTAAAGTTTCGAAAAAATCAAATAGTCAAATCACTTAAAAAGCTAAGTTCAGCAGCTTCCTTTTACTTATTTTCAAGTGATTTGACTATATCTACTTTTTCCACGTTGTTGGCATAAGAAGTACAAGCATAGGAAATATTTCTAATCTTCCCGCAAGCATATCAAACATTAAAACATACTTAGCGAATATAGAAAGCCCGCCAAAATTCGATGAAGGTCCAACAGCCTCAAGACCAGGCCCAATATTATTAAGTGTAGCCGCCACAGCCGTAAAAGAGCTTGTAAAATCCAGATTATCAAGAGAAACAAGAAGTACCGACGCCACAAAAATCAATATATACGCCGCGAAAAAACGTTCTATTGAATGTACAACAGATTTTTCCATTGTATGTCCCTCAAAGCGTACAATACCTATACGTCGTGGATGCATTGTCATTCTCAGCTCATTAAGAACAGTTTTGCATAACACTATTATACGTGATACCTTAATGCCACCTCCGGTGCTTCCCGCACAGGCTCCTATAAACATAAGAAGTACAAGAAGCGATTTTGAGAACTGAGGCCACAAATTAAAGTCAACAGTTGAAAAACCTGTAGTTGTGATAATAGAAGCAACCTGAAATGATGCGTGGTGAAAAGTTTCCAATAATGTTTTTCCTCTTGAATATGTATTAATAACAATAAGAAAAACTGTCACAGCGATAATTCCAAGATAAATCCACATTTCCTCACACTTAAGCGCTTGTTTTACCTTTCGCGAAAGTATAAGATAGTATACGTTAAAATTAATTCCAAATAGAATCATAAATATAGTAAGTATTGTCTGCTGCGTAGTCGTATAATCCGCCGCACTGGCATTCAGCACACCAAAACCTCCAGTTCCCGCTGTTCCAAAAGATATTGTAAGGGAATCAAATAAAGACATTCCTGATATAAGAAGCAATATAATTTGTGTTATAGTCATAGCAAAATAAATTGTATAAAGAAGCCCCGCTGTATGTCTTATCCTCGGAACAAGTTTTCCAACCGAAGGTCCCGGGCTTTCAGCACGCATAAGATGCATATTATAGCTTCCCATAAGCGGCATAACGGCAAGTATAAATACTAATACCCCCATTCCGCCAATCCAGTGTGTAAAACTACGCCAAAAAAGAGAACATTTACTAAGTGCTTCAACATTATAAAGCACACTGGCTCCTGTAGTAGTAAACCCTGATATTGTCTCAAAAAGAGCATCTGTATATGACGGTATTTCTCCGCTTATCGTAAATGGCAGCGCTCCGCATAGACTAAGTATAATCCAACTGAATGAAACAGTCACAAAACCTTCACGTGCATAAAATACATAGCTTTTAGGTTTCAACCGCTTGCCGGCAGTTCCTATAATAAAACATACTGCCATAACTACAGCAAACGCCCATCCGCTTTTTTCACGATATATAAGTGCCGTTATACAGGGCAATAACATAAAAATCCCTTCAACTTGCAATACTCGGCTTAGAATATAAAAAATAATCGAATAATTCATAATAACATTACCTCAGTATATCACGTATATCATACAAACCTGTATTTGTGGTTATTACCACAACTGTATCTCCAACACGCATTATATCATTACCTTTTGGAGTGATTATATTACCTTTGTGATTAATACAGGCAATAAGTATATTAGGCTTCAAATTAAGCTGTTGAATAGGTGTATCAACAACAGGCGCGTTTTTACCTATAAAAAATTCAAGAGCCTCCGCTTTATCTCCAATAAGTTTATAAAGAGTTTCAACATTACTTCCAAGAGAATTGGACATAGCACGAACAAAGCGAACAATATTTTCCGCTGTTGTATAACGGGGATATATTACGCTTCCTATATCAAGGTCACTCAAAAGATTATCGTAAGACATACGATGTATACGAGTAATAAGTTTTGCGTCAGACACTGTTCTGGCAAAAAGTGAAAGCATAATATTTTTTTCATCCACATTTGTCATAGAAACAAAAGCCTGAGTTCGTTCTATGCCTTCCTCCATCAAAACATCTCTGTCAGTTCCATCACCGCATACTATCATTGCCTGAGGCAAAAGTTCACACAGTTCATCACATCGAAGACGGTCATATTCTACTATCTTGACTTTTATCCCCATATTAAGAAGCTGTCTAGCCAGATAATAGGCTGTAGACCCACCTCCAACTATCATTGTATCGTGAACACGTCCCGTTGCCAGCCCCATTTTTTTAAAAAACTGTATTATATTCCGTGAAGAAACCACAACTGATATAGTATCTTTTTCACAAAGTTCAAAATTACCGCCGGGAATTATAACTTGTTCATCTCTTTCCACTATACAAACAAGCACGCTGCAATATAACTTTGCGGATATGTCTTTAAGAGCACAGCCAACCAATATATTATCGTGAGTAAGCCTTATTTTAAACAATTCCACACGTCCGCGGGCAAAAGTATCAACCTCAATTGCCGACGGAAATTTAAGAAGCCTTGCTATATCATCAGCAGCCGCGGCTTCTGGGTTTATAATCATTGAAAGTCCAAGTTCCTCTTTAATAAATCCAATTTCCCTGCTGTATACAGGATTCCTTACACGAGCTATTGTCTGACATCCTCCGGCTTTCTTTGCGATAAGACAGCAAAGAAGATTCATTTCATCAGAATCTGTAACGGCTATAAGCAAATTTGCGTTTTCAATTCCCGCTTCCATCTGCACACTGTAAGTAGCTCCGTTTCCAATTATCCCCATTACATCACAATTGTCCGTAACTCTTTTAAGCTTGTCATTTTTCAAATCAATTACCGTCAGATTATGCCCTTCTTTACTAAGCTGCTCCGTCAGCGCAAATCCTACATTACCACAACCTACTACAATTATACGCATAATTACTTCAAACCACCTATTAATTTTTAATATATATCAAACCAATAAAAATTATAATATTAAGGAAACACCGCACAAAAGGAAATAAAAATAATTTTACTAAAATTATTTTTATTTTTTAATTTGTCAGTATTTCCTTAATATTATAACTTTTTAGGCTGTAAAAATCAAGTATACATATTTATTATATAGTGAAAGAACTTAAAAAGAAGTAAAAAAATTTATTTTACTCATAAGTCTGCGAAGTGCTTCT
>CAOJPS010000205.1 GCA_948441255.1 uncultured Eubacteriaceae bacterium
GCTGCTGTTAATTATTGCGAAAATCAGAAAGCTTGGTGATGGTTTTGATGAAAACGGCAGTCAGAATATTTAAGATTATTTTTATCTCTTTATTGTCAGTTTTTTTATTTACCGGATGCTGGGACAAGGTTGAGCCGGAGGAACGTGGCTTTGTTACAGCTATGGGGATTGACAAGGCTAATTCTTCGCTGTTTAATATATGCGTTGAGGTTCCTAGCCCAGAGGCTTTTCAGGAAGACAGCGGAGGCGGAGAAGAAAAAAAAGAAGAAGGGGAAGAATCAGAAAATTCTTATACCGAAAGTTATAAGGGAAACTCTGTTTGGTCGGCTGTTAAATCAATTGATGGAAAAATTGACAGAAAACTTAATTTTGGTCAGATTAAATTGTGTGTGTTTGGTGAGGATATTTTAAAAGACAGAGAAATGTTTAAACAAGCCGTAGATGCTCTTGAAAGAAGCAAAGAAGTTGGAAGAAAAGTTTTAATTTGTTCGGCAAAAGAAGATGCTGAAGAAATACTGAAAGGATATACGGGTGATAGAAAAACAGCGGGATTGTTTGTTACAGCATTTTTTAATAATAACAGAAAAAATACTGACATAACGTTAAAAAAGAGTTTACAGGATATGCTTGTTCAGCTTAGTTCTACAGGGAATACGGTTTTGCCTATTATTGGCATTGATAATGGGGAATTGTATTTTTCTGGTATGTCCGTGATTAAAGATTATGTTTTGTCGGGATATGCCGAAGAGGATATTATGAAAGGATATGTTATTGTTAAGGAGGATATTATGGAAACTGATATTACAACAAAATTAAACGGTGTTGAGGTTCCTTTAAAAGTGACAAAGAAAAATACTGATATTAAGTTCAGTGAGGAAAACAACAAAGTTAAATGTATTATTAATGTTGATATTGAAGGTAGTGTTGAGGAATATAGAAACGGAGCGGTTCCTATAGGAGAACTTGAAAAGGCATATAAAAACACTGTAAGTGAAAGTATAAAAAATACTTTTGATTTCTTTAAGTATAATCTGAATACAGATGTTTTTGAGCTTCAGGAATATTGCCGTAAAAAGGAAAATGATTTATATAAAAAGTTTGGCAAAGACAAATTGTTTGATAATATGGAATTGTCTGAAAATATAAATATTGTTATAAATGGTACTGGAACAATTAATTGATAAAAGAGCTGTCACACTAAACAAAACATATACAAGATATATTATGTATTAAAATTTAAAATAACTATTATTGTATTAATTTTATTTAATGTGGCAGCTACTCATATATTTATTTGATATTGCTATAATTTCTCGTATGAAACTAATTTACTTAAAGGAATACGCTGAGTTGAATGGCGATTTGGATTTGCGGGCGGTTCATTTGAATATCCGATTGCCAGAATATTAATAGGCTCTAAATTATTTGGCAGATTAAATTCGTTTTTTATAATATCAGGCTTGAAATAGCATATCCATACAGAACCTAATCCCAAATCGTGAGCTTCAAGCATCATATGGTCGGTTATGATAGAAGCGTCAATATCAACAGTTTGTTTTCCGTCAAAAGGTCGTTTCCAAGCCTTTGAATGGTCGCCGCAAACAATGACCGCAAGAGGCGCGTTATATATATTGGCGGCTTTGTTGATTTTTGCCAGTCCTTCTTCTTCTTGAACCACAATTAGATGTACTGGCTGTAAATTTGCCGCTGTTGGAGCGGCCTGTGCTGTTTCCAGAATTTTGTCAAGTTTATCTTTTTCAATTTTTTTATTAGAGTAGCTTCGGACTGAATATCTTGATTTTGCGATGTTTAAAAAATTCATAATATTTTTCCTTTCTATATTTTATTGTATTTTGATATATCTTATATTATAATTATATACTAAATAAATTAAAATGCAATAATGCACTTTTTAGGTATATACTATCTAAAAAGTTAGTTATAGTGAAAGAACTTAAAAATAAGTAAAAAAATTTATTTTACCGTTATTCAAGTTCTTTCACTATATAAGAAAAAATTTTGCGGTATTGCCTTAAAACATTTGAAACTATGTTTTATTGCTGTTTTTGTCAAATTTATGTTAATGTTGGGAGAAGTTTATATGAATAAGGTGTGCAATGAAAAAATTGTTTGTCCTATTGAGGCTACTATAAAATTAATTGGAGGAAAATATAAAGCGATTATTCTTTGGCATTTAATGAATAATACTTTGAGGTATAGTGAATTACATAAAAAATTGTTTAAGGCTACAGATAAGATGCTTACTCAGCAACTTAGAGAATTGGAAAGAGATGGATTGGTGAATAGAACTGTATATCCTGTTGTCCCTCCTAAAACAGAATACTCTTTGACAGACTTTGGAAAAAGCCTTGCTCCTATTCTTGACTTAATGTGTGATTGGGGATATGAGTATTTAGTGAATGGACCTGTTTAATATTAGATTTTTAATAATAAAACAGAGTCTTATAAAATTATTTATTAAGATGTGTTATTTTTATAAAATTTGTAATTGATATGTTGTCCTATAATGGTTTATTATGGTACAATTATAAAGAATATAGTAAAAAACTTAAAAATAATTTTTTTCATCGGTTTTCGTGAATTATGGGGGGTAATTACTATAAATACATATGTAATTATAGCGGGGGTAAATGGAACAGGCAAATCAAGTTTTAGAGGTGTTTTGGACGGCCAGGGCGCTAATCTTGGGCATATAATAGATCCTGATGAGATAGCGAAAAAAAATAACGGCAATAACTTTTTTGCCGGAAGGGCGGCTGTTAATGAAATTAGAAATTGTTTAAGCAAAAATATAACATTTACGCAGGAAACAACTCTTTCGGGAAAAACTGTATTGACTACCGTAAAACAAGCCCGAAAACAGGGGTATTATGTTATATTGTATTATATTGGACTTAACTCAAGTGAGGAAAGTATACTAAGAATAGATAACAGAGTTAAAAAAGGCGGCCATTATATACCAGAGGACGCTGTTAAACGCAGGTTTTCAAAAAGATTTGAGGCGTTAAAAGTTATTTTGGGTTATTGTGACGAGGCTGTTTTTTATGATAATGAAAATGGTTTTGTAAAGGTTGCTGAAATAAAAAACAATACTTTTAGATATATAAACGGTTATTGTCCTGAGTGGATAAAAGAGTTTGAGAAGAATTTTATAACAAGTATTGGATGATTTTTAGACTGCAAAATTTATGTACTACATTTTATTAAGGAGTAAAATTAGATGAAAGATATAATTATTCAAAAACTAAACGAAATTGAGGAGAAAGAGAATGTAAAAATTATACTCGCTGTAGAATCAGGAAGCCGTGCGTGGGGGTTTCATTCCGCTGATAGTGATTATGATATTAGATTTATTTATCTGAGAAATATTGAGTTTTATTTGAAGCTGGAAAAGACAAGAGATGTTATAGAATGGCAGCTTGACAAAACATTAGACATAAATGGCTGGGATTTAAAAAAAGCTTTATGTCTTTTGTATAAATCTAACCCAACTTTTTTTGAATGGGCTAACTTTCCTATTATATATAAAACAAGTGAACAATGGGAAAAAATAAAAGAAAAAGTAAACGACTATTTTTCTGTAAGACCAGGGTTCTGGCATTATTTAAGTATGGCAAAAAGAAATTACAGATTATATTTAAAAACAGATATGGTTAAATTTAAAAAATATTTTTACGTATTACGCCCTATACTTGCTTGTAAATGGATTATACAAAAAGAAACACCTCCTCCTATGGAATTTGAAATACTTGTTGATACTCTGCTTGATAATGAATTAAAATCAGTTGTGTTTGAATTAATTGAAAAGAAACGAAATTCAAATGAAACAGAACTAATTCCTAAAATTAATGTTATAAATGAATATATAGAAAAACAGTTTACAACATTAGAAAATATAGCAGATAGTTTACCAAACAAAAAAGAAAAATCATATGTGGAATTAGACAAAGTATTTTTTGGTTTTTTAATTAATCTTTAAATACGATTTTATTAAAAGTTAGAGGTTTCTAAAATTAATAAATGTTTTGTATATGTCATAAATACAGGGTTTTACTTTGTATGGAGCAGTGATAGCCTTGATTGGAAAGAATATGGTGTTGAGCAGGAAATAAACCAGGTTTTAAATCATAAACATTTGGGAAACGGTTCTATAATTCTTTTTCATAATGACGCTAAGTATACCCCAGAGGCATTGGGAACTATTATTAAGGGGATTAAAGAAAAGGGATATGAAATTGTGCCTATAGCTGATTTGATTTATAAAGAAAATTATTATATAGATCACGAGGGAAGACAAATTTTAAATAAATGAGTTTGAGGATTTTGGATAATGTAACGTGAGTTCGATGAAATTTTATAATTATTGGAACCTTTTTCTATCGCAAAAA
>CAOJPS010000206.1 GCA_948441255.1 uncultured Eubacteriaceae bacterium
ACAGCAATGGAAAATATCATCAAAATCTATGAAATCATAATTGTGCGGTATTGCCCTATGTTTTTTAATGCAATTAATTGGTTTAGAGTAAAAGAACATTTATACCTGAACTCAGATTTTTTCTCAATGTTTTTGATTTTTTAATTTAAACAGATATGACCTGTTTATCTAAACTTGCGGCTGCGCAAATTCTGTTTTTTTAAGGAAACACTGGTTAAATCAATTGAAGTGGATTCGGGATAATTTGTTGGGTGCTAAAGAAAAGCCTTGAAAAATCAATTAATCAATATTCCCATTATTATATTTTTCCCATTATAACATTAATATTTTTTCATTTCAAGTCCTTTTACTATATTTTTACGGAGAGCAATTTTCATACATAACTTTTGATAATGATGTACAACAAGTAAACAGTCGGACATAATTTTATAAATTAGACTATACCGATAAAGTTGAAAATAAAAAGAAGATATGATAAAATAAAAAATAAGTTATCCAGTAAAACTATAGAGAAAAAAACAATACAACATAATTTGACAAAATAGATTTCAGACAATATTTTAAATTGCGGGAAAAGGCTTACAGTTATAGTCGGAGTCTATAATAAAGATGTTTTGACACGGCAATGAGAAATATTGTCCAAACCTATAAAATAATAATTATGTGGTATTGACATAATAATTTATTTGTGAAAAGCGGTTGCCTATTTTATAAAGATACTGTAATTGTTATGGTTAATTCTTCTTTGCCATTCCAAGAAACAGTTATTTTTTATTGCGCAAAAATATGATTGTCGTTTGATTTTTCTTCTACGAGCATTTTTTTGGAGGGAGGTTTGGATACCTTTTATCGGGAAAGCCTTCTCGTTTCGATAGAAAAAGGTTCCAATTAAATATAAACTTTGTCGAACTCACGTTATTTTATAAAAAAGCATATAAATAAAATTTCAAATTTGACGTTAATTGTCATTTTTATGACGTGAACGGCAAGGTATATTAATTAAAAATTTGGTATAATTAAGTATATTCAGTAAGGGTTAGGTGGATAATAAAATGATTAAAATAGCCATTTGTGATGATGATAAAAATGAATTTAACTATATCGCAAAGCAAATTGAATACTATAAAACAACGTTATATGTTAATGTGAAATATGTATATTTTTCAAATGGTACAGAACTTTTAACGCAGATTAAATCAGGTATCTTTTATGACCTTGTTTTTCTTGACATTGTTATGCCCGATATAAATGGCATAGATACCGCGATGGAAATAAATAGATATAGCAAGACAACTAAAATTATATTTTTAACCGTATCTTCGGAATTTGCGGTTGACAGCTACAACGTTAACGCGCTTGATTATATATTAAAGCCTATAACAGCTGAAAGATTTGCGGCAGCAATTAGAAAATTTGCGGAAAGCCGCAGACAATTTGAATATGAAACGATTATTCTTCAAAAAAAATCAGGCGTTATTCAAATACCGTTATATACTTTATGCTATGTGGAAGTTTTTGATCACAGTATTATTTATCATTTGTCGGATTCAAGTATAGAAAAATGCCGTCAAAGCCTTTCCGGAGTAGAGGATAGACTTAAAAGAAACAGTAAATTTTTTAAAACTCACCGAAGTTATATTGTTAATATGGACTATATAAAAAAAATAGATACAAAAGGCGTTACTATGATAAACGGAGATATTGTTTTGCTTTCAAAGTCAAATTATAAAGCACTGACTGATTTGTTTTTGAAATATAAGCTTGATGGAGGAATATAATGTGACTACAATTTTACGTGATTTATCTATAATATGGATTCTTTTACATTGCTGTATAATGTTTATGTTGCTTTATGAAAGCAGATTTTCAAAACGGACTACTAATATCGCAACCTTTATTTTTATGATACCTCTTACGGTTGTAAATTTATCTAATGTTATTTTGTTTGGCATAGAATATGCCGGACAGCTTATATTTTTTTGCTGTGTCTTGCCAAGTCTTTTGTTTTTTTGTATTATGGCTAAAAATAGGGATTCAAGATTTTTATTTACATTTTGTGTTGTTGACACAATAATACTTGAAATACTTTTTGCTACAAATCTTCTGGATAATGCTTTGGGTTTGGGAAATTATACAGTAATGTTCATTTCAAGATTTATAATTATTCCTATAATAGAATTTATTATCGTTAAATATATTCGGCAGCCATATCATATACTTCAGACGCATACAAAAAAAGGCTGGGGGATATTTTCTTTAATGGCCGTTCTTTTTTATATAATACTGCTCGTAGTTACATATTATCCTTGTATCATTTTGGACAGACCAGAGTATATTCCATATCTTATACTGATTCTTATATTGGTTCCCGTTATGTATATTACAGTTTTAAATATTTTGTGGAAACAGCTTAAACTATTTATGGCAAATGAAGAAAATCGAATGCTTAATATGCAGATAAAAATGGTAAATGAAAGACTTGAAAACAGTGCTAAAGCGGAAAACAGTATCAAAATTCTTCATCATGACGTTAGGCATCGTATGATTTTATTAAATAATTATTTGATGAATAATGACGTTGAAAACGCGTTGAAATTTATAAAAGATATTATAGAGGAAACCGACGCGAACGGTTTTAAAAGCTATTGTAAAAATAATTCCGTAAACGCGGTACTTTCTTATTATGAGAGTATAGCGGCTTCAAATTGTATTGACTTTAACACAAATATCAAATTGTCTGAAAAGATAAAAATAAATGAAACGGATTTTGCAATTATTTTATCTAATGGACTTGAAAATGCCATTAACGCTATTAATAAGCTTAAAAGCTGTGATGACAAAGAGGTGATTATAAAAGCTTTTGTTGACTATGGAATATTGTATCTTGAAATTAAAAATCCATTTGACGGCAAAATTGATTTTGACAACGGTTTTCCTAAAGTTATTGATGAAAATCACGGATATGGAACAAAATCTATGGCGGCAATAGTAAATAAAAATAACGGAATATATTCTTTCGAAGCTGATAAGGGATTTTTTGTATTTCGCTGTGCGATATAAAAGTGATGGCAAAATTTCAAAGATTTTTTTGATTTACTGGAATTTTATTTGTTTATTTTTAAGTAAGTGCTTTGACTATAGCACTATAAAATCTAATATAACGTGAGTTCGACAAAAAATAACAGTGAAAACGGCAAAACGTAGTTTCGCACAAAAGTTTATGGAAGTTGATGTGAGCCCTCAAGATTTTTAACGTTTCAAGAGCGTTTCTGTAGGTTTGGAACCTTTTTATTGAGAAAGCATTTCTGTTGCGATAGAAAAATGTTCCATTAATCATAAATTTTTATCGAACTCACGTTAATATATTTTAAGGAGGATAAAATGAAAAAATTATTATGCGTCAGAAGTCCGTCATACTATATTATAGTCAAATCACTTGAAAATTAGCAAAAGAAAGCGAGATAAAAATTATTTTCACAAGGCAGTGGAAGGAGAGCATAGCTGTAGCAGCCTACGCCGATTGACACTAACAAAGTGAAAATGATTTTTAGCCGCTGAACTTGGTTATTTTTAAGTGATTTGACTATAAAAGCATTAAGGCAATACCGCTCATAAAATTTAGTCTTTTATTGTTGCTAAACTTATTCATCTTTTAAGTTAATTGACTATAAAAATTAATTTAATATTATGTTAAACTGTACTCAATACGGAATTCTCAAAGCAGTGAGGATTCACGTATATTTTAAAATAATATATAAAAATGGAGAACTAATTATGAAAACTATATCAATGATTTTGGGAATAATTTTAACTGTTTTTGGTGTTTCAATGATTTTCACGCCTATTGCCACATTTTTAAACACAGGATATTTCTTCGCTATTATGCTTCTCGCGTGTGGAATTATGGGAATAATCACAAATGTTTCATCACACGATTTTGGCATAAATTTTATTTTCGCTATTATAAGCACTGTACTTGGTATTATTATGGCGGTTGCGCCGAGTATGCAGCTTTTTGCTGACGGAATGTTGCTGTATATTATGGCGTGCTGGTTTATTTTACAGGGAATTGTTTCAATAGTTATCGCTGTAAAAGCTAAAAAATCTGAGAAAAAGCAATGGGGCTGGATAATGGCGATAGGTATTATAGGGCTGATTGTAGGTATTTACACATTATTCCATCCTTTAGTACTCGCTATGACGTTAGGCATCTTAATAGGCGTTTACTTTATTGAGTCTGGTATCAATATGATAATTATTGCCTGTGAAAACAAAGAATAACATATATCATAAGACAAGTATGTATATTTGCGGGTGATATAGTAATTACACTTTAAAGGTTACAAAAAAATTATTTTACTTGCACGGGCTG
>CAOJPS010000207.1 GCA_948441255.1 uncultured Eubacteriaceae bacterium
TATTGCTTTACTGGCACCTGTTTTATATTTGTATTTAAATATATTTTTATGGTCTAAGAATGTGTCCATGTTCAGTGTTACTGAATTAATATGTTCTTTGGGAGCAATTTTTGTTCTTTCTGCTTTATGCTATTTTATTTTTTATTATTTGTTTTCATTTTTTTCTGCAACAGTACAAAATGTTAAGCGGTTAAAACTTGGCATGGGTGTTTTTGTCGGTGTTTTCACCGGGATAATCTGCAACTTTTTCTTTTTAAGGACTTTGTTTTATCCTCATCATCATATTGCCATGTATGTTTTGATGGTATGCGTAGCTTTAGTTGTTTATTTTAATCTCGCTGCCTATTTTGTAAAATTCAGTTATGTTTTGCTGTTGATTGCTTCTTGCGGTTTTGTGTATAATTCTTATAAAAATTTTTCTGAAACTATTGCTGATACGGATAAATATCTTGTGGAATTTAAAGATAAGCCCAATATTTATATGATATGGCTGGAATCTTTTCAGGGCGCCAGAACTCTGAAAGATGTTTATGACGTAGATGTCAGTCCATTAACAAAATTTCTGGAAGAAAATAAATTTACCGTTTGCGAGAATATGTATTCCAATTTTTCTTATACATTGGCGACAATGGTTGATTTGTTTAGCTTGGGTACTATTGATCCATTTAAATTCTATTTTGCAAACTCAGACGTTTATTCCCAATTACATAAAATAATTGGAGGGGGAGCAGGGAACAATGTATTAAAAGTATTAAAATATAATGGGTATATTACTAACGTAATGGTTGGCGGTTCTTATTATTTTACAACTAAGGAAAAATATTTGGATTATGCCCCTATTGATTTATACGGTACTAGCGTAGTTGATAATTTTCGGCCATGTTTTGCTTTTACTAAAAATGTTGACCAGTTGTTTCTGAAAATGCCTGTATTTTTTTTAAAGGGTTCGATAAAACAGAATACCGAACAGCAGATTGATAAAATGCAAAAGATAAAACAACCTTATTTTTTATCAATAAAATATGAAGGCACATGTCATCCAATAGTTAATAACTACACATATAAACAGAGAACGGAGTGGATAACATCCGGATTATATAGACAACAAGCTGAAAAAGCTATTGTTGAAATTCCGGAATTAATAGCATTGATCATAAAGAAAGACCCTAATGCTGTAATTGTAATGCTTGGTGATCATGGTGCAAATACGTATGGTATTTTAGCAAATTGGGTTGCAGGATTGGAAAATACAGATGAGAAGACTTTTTTTAAGGAAATAGATAATAAATTAAGTAATTATATTGATGATAAGTTTAATGTCTATGGGGCTATAAGATTACCGGCACAATATGAAAAATTTTCTTTTGAGAATAAAGAAGCATATATAAATCATCGGAATATTTTTGTGCATATTTTTTCTTTGTTAGCCCAAGATCCGGAATATTTAAAGTTGCAGGAAATACCTGTATCAAATAACGGTAAATGGAATTTAGTCAAAAATGGCGTTGTGGATGAAGATTTTAAGTTTAAATAAAATATGGGAACAATGAGAAACCGTTAGGATGAAAAAAGTCTAATTTATGGATTTACCCTGTTTATTGGTTGATATATTCCCAATAAACGGGGTTTTTCAGTTAAATTATTTTGTTGTTGAATTAGCAAGCCAAATGCGGTACTTCATAAAGAAAAACGCGCAATAGAGCTTTCCAGGCTGAATATTTTCCGAAGCGTTTGTTTATCCCTTCCGGTTTTTTTATTTAATTTTTGTTGTGTTACTTTTGTTCAATCGGTTTGTTTTGGGGAAAACTCCTTTTAGCACAGCAGGTTGTGGATGAAAATGCGATTGGCGGACACATTCAGAAAAACTTAAGGCATATCAAGTAATATGCACTTCAACGGTTTGATAAAACTATCTGCTCAGGAGGAGGGCTTTATTTTGAAATTGTGAAGTATGTTAAGATTGATATTTGTTTTGTTGATGATGTTATTTTATTTAACAATTTTTTTTGCGTAGCAGGAAATACGTTGTGAGTATGAAAAAATATTTGGATTTAACTTGACAAGAGGAATAATTGCATATAATATTCTTAATACATTGACGCGGGGTGGAGCAGCTTGGTAGCTCGTCGGGCTCATAACCCGAAGGCCGTAGGTTCAAATCCTGCCCCCGCCACCAAGAAAAAATTTTTTCTGATAGCAATATTTAAAACTCCATAATGTGTTCCTTTATGGAGTTTTTATATTTAAGCTCAAAGATAAGAAAAATTATTTATTTTTATCTTATTCTCATCAAGACCTGCAAATTGGAAATGTTCATTGTAGAACTGTAACCTTTTTTAGAACCATATTTGTTTGATTTCGGTATGGTATCAACAAAGGGGGGCTGCTTTTTTAGGGCAGTATGTTTTTTAGGGCAGTATGTTTTTTTAGCTGTCACGCTTTGATTATGTGATTAACCGGATTAATATTTCTATTGACTAATTGGCGTTGAAAATGTACAAAAGTTATTCAGTTATCTGTGTTAAATTTATATGGAGTGTGTAAAAGCATGGAACATTCCACTGAAATGCAGGAAGAGCAACAGGCTCCTCTTATTTTTACAGAAGGTCCCGCACCTATTATCAAGACAAAAAATCAAATTTTTACAGCTTGGTCTATTGCTTTTCTTGGTGCTGTCGGAATTTTGGTGGGGTTGTGTTTATACAAGCCTGAAACCTATTGGGAGATTATGCTTTTTATTCCCGACGGGCTCTATATAACATTTAAAATAACGATTATTTCCATTTTGTTTGCCGTTCCCATCGGTTTCATTACTGGGCTCGGACGGCTTGCAAAAAACAGGTTTATCAATACCATTGCTTCCATTTATGTGGAAATTATCCGCGGTATTCCGCTTTTAATGCAATTATTTTACATATATTACGCACTTGGAAGCATTTTAAAAGTTTCTCCGACTGTGGCGGCGGTTTCTTCCTTGAGCTTTTGTTTCGGCGCATATATGGGGGAAGTTTTCAGAGCCGGGATTTTATCCATTTCCAAAGGACAAACCGAGGCAGCCCGTTCTTTGGGATTTAACAAGACGCAGACTATGTTTTTGGTTATTTTGCCGCAAGCTTTGAAAACCATTATTCCGCCTATCGGCAACGAATGCATTGCCTTACTGAAAGATACTTCTCTTGTTTCTGTCATTGCTGTTGCTGATGTTTTGCGTCGCGGCCGCGAATATGCGACCAGTACCTTTGAATATTTTGAAACCTATACGATAATCGCTCTTATTTATCTTATTATTACGCTTTTGCTTTCAAAAGGCATGAGCATTATTGAATGGAGATTATCCCATTATGACAAATCCCGTTAATTCATACAGCGCTTTGGCTGCACCCGATTTAGACGCTGCCATATCCATGCGCGGCGTGTGGAAACTTTATGGTGATGTGGTTGCCCTTAAAGATTTGAATTTAGATGTGCAGAAAGGCGAAAAGGTTGTTATTATCGGTCCTTCCGGTTCCGGCAAGTCAACGGCGCTGAGAACTATCAACAGACTGGAAGATATTCATTTAGGGCAGATTTATATTGATGGAAAAGATATTTGCGATAAGAAGAATGACATAAATCTCATGCGTCAAAATGTGGGAATGGTTTTTCAGAATTTCAACCTTTTTCCGCATATGGATGTGATGAAAAATTTGATTATCGCCCCTATGAAATTGCGTAAGATTTCCAAAAGCGAGGCGGAAGACAGGGCTTTATTCCTCTTGAAAAAAGTCGGACTGGCGGATAAGGTGAAAGCGTATCCTTCCCAATTATCCGGCGGACAGCAGCAGCGTGTCGCCATTGCAAGGGCTTTGGCGATGCAGCCTAATATCATGCTTTTTGATGAGCCGACCTCTGCTCTTGATCCGGAAATGATCGGGGAAGTGCTCGATGTTATGGTAAACCTTGCCAAAGAAGGCATGACAATGGTTGTTGTCACCCACGAAATGGGTTTTGCCCGTCAAGTTGCCGATAGGGTGATTTTTATGGACCAAGGCGTTATTTTGGAACAAGGCGCTCCTTTGCAGGTATTTGATTACCCGCAAAATCCGCGTTTACAGCAATTTTTGAAGCAGATTTTATAATTTTAGTTGTTTTTTTGCGGGGGAAATGATTTTCCCTTAAAATTTCTTATTAAATCAAGCAAGGCAGGTATTTTTGAAAAATGCCTGCCTTTTTGTTGCTTCACCCCCAAAAACCACCTGCTAAGCAAATGGGTTTATTGCTGAATAACGTATGCATTTTTATACCTGCAAGTTCTGCGGGATTTTTTTATTTTTGGAATGGAAAAGGGGGAAAATGAGCTTTTCCCCCAAGTTTTTGATGTGGCGGACTGGTT
>CAOJPS010000208.1 GCA_948441255.1 uncultured Eubacteriaceae bacterium
TCGGCTGTTAACCGAAGGGTCGTAGGTTCGAATCCTACTCGGGGAGTTTTACTCTGCTTATAGGGGTGTGGTCAAATGGTATGACAGAGGTCTCCAAAACCTTTAGCGAGGGTTCGATTCCTTCCACCCCTGTTATTTTGAAATTTTGATTTTTGTGCATGTAGCTCAGTTGGATAGAGCGTCTGGCTACGGACCAGAAGGCCGAGGGTTCGAATCCTTTCATGCACATTTAAAATTTTTATTGACTTTTTTACTGAAATGATATATAATAATATTTGTTGGAAGTTTTAATTGTGAGATTGTTATTTTGCCCAGATAGCTCAGTCGGTAGAGCAGAGGACTGAAAATCCTCGTGTCGGCGGTTCGATTCCGTCTCTGGGCATTTGATTTATGCGGGTGTGGTTCAATGGTAGAACATCAGCCTTCCAAGCTGAGGACGTGGGTTCGATTCCCATCACCCGCTTTTTTTGTATTTATAGTATTTTTTTGAAAAATAGTTTAGAGTTTAGACATCGGTTCACAAACTTTTAAGTTATCGAATAGATTTATTTAGTTATATTTTATATAATAAATATAGAAATATGCAAGTTGAGATAATTTAATATAAATAAAAATAACCACTATCAAATTGAAAACGATAGTGGTTATTTTTATTTGCTTAGGTATTTTAAATGTAAATAATTATAGTCAAAATATTTGAAAAAATAAATTTTTAAGTTATATTTATAGTATTTTTTATTTTAAAAAGAAAGAAAAAATTTTTTGACACGAAAATTGTTTGTTTTTAAGTTTATCGACTATAAACGAATAATTTTTAAAAATATTATCATACTAAATAAACAAATTTTATTTATAGCGAAACAATATTTGTTGCGTCGTACTATTATAGTCAAAATCTCTGATATAAAATTTTGTGACTATAATTAAAAAAATAAGATTTTTTTCTCAGCGAAACATAGTTTCGCATAAAATTTCTTTGCTTTTTTCTTTTAAGAAAGAAGTCGGGTTTGGGCTGAAAGTCCAAGTTTTTATTGCTTTAAAAGGGAGGATTTTATGAATATTCATATAAAAAAATTACTTCTTGCGTTATTTTTTATTTTAACAATTTTTTCTTTCTCTGGCTGCAACTTTTTTTCAAATTCGAAAACCATTGTCAGAATATCTCATTCACAGTCAGAAACTCATCCTGACCACCTTGGTTTGCTTGCATTTGAAGAATATGTTGAGTCAAGATTGGGAGATAAATACGATATTCAGATTTTTCCAAATGAATTGCTAGGCTCATCTGTAAAGGCTATTGAGCTTGTTCAGACAGGCGCTATAGATTATGCTGTCGCTAGTACGGGAAATCTTGAAACCTTTGATAATATATATCAAATTTTTAGTATACCTTATCTTTTTGATAGTGTTGAGCTTTATCACAAAGTAATGGAAGATAAAAATTTTACAGACAATATATATACATCAACAGAGGCAGCGGGATTTGAAACAGTTGCTTGGCTTGATGCTGGTACAAGAAATTTTTATGCTACAACTCCAATAGAAAAGCCAGAGGATTTAAAAGGTAAAAAAATACGAGTTCAACAAAGTCCTACAAATGTAAAAATGATGGCGGCTTTTGATGCCGCAGCCGCTCCTATGAGTTTTGGGGAGGTTTATACCGCTATACAACAGGGTGTTATAGATGGGGCTGAAAATAATGAACTTGCTCTAACTAATAATAAACATGGTGAGGTTGCTAAATATTACACTTATAATCAGCATCAAATGGTTCCTGATATGTTAATTGCTAATTTAAGATTTCTTGAGGGTTTGAGTGAAGAAGAGAGAAAAGTGTTTGATGAGGCGGCTTTGCTTTGTACAAAAGTTGAAAGAGAAAACTGGGATATACAAATTCAGGACGCTATAAATCAAGCTGAAAAAATGGGAGTGAAATTTATTCAAACTGATATTGAACCTTTTAGAAATAAAATTTTATATCTTCACGAGGAATTAATAAAAGAAAATCCTAAGCTGGAACCTTTGTATAGAAGAATATCGGAGATATCAGAAAAGGAGATGTGAAAATTTGCAGAAATTTAAGTATGGCTTAAACAAGACTTTGGAAATTATATGTATAGCTCTTTTTGTATTTATAACTATAATTGGTTCTTACCAGATTATTACAAGATATATTTTTAACTCTCCGAGTACAGTTTCCGAGGAACTTCTTACTTTTTCTTTTACTTGGCTTGCCCTTTTATCGTCATCACTTGTTTTTTCAAAAAGGGAACATATGAGAATGGGTTATATTGCTGATAAACTAACAGGCAACAGCGGTTATATATTGAATATAATAGTTGAAGTTCTAATTTTATTATTTACTGTTTTAATTCTTATATATGGTGGATTTTCTATAACGAAACTGACAAAAACTCAGATTACAGCTTCTCTTGGGGTGCCTATGTCATATATTTATGCTGTTGTTCCTATAAGCGGTTTATTGACTGTAATATATAACTTTATAAATATATGTGAGATTGTTTCAGCTATAAAAAGTTCAAAAAAATCAAGTATGTAGATAAAGGAGGTATTTTCTTGGAAACAGCGTTAATTTCAGGCTTGATTATAGCGATAGTTTTGATTGTTTTGCTTTTAATGGGTTTGCCTATTTCGGTTGCTCTTGGAATAGCGTCTATCTGTGCTATTTTGCCTATAATGGATTTTGAGCCAGCGGTTTTGACAGGCGCTCAAAGAATTTTCTCAGGAATATCTGTTTTTACACTCATAGCTATACCATTTTTCATTCTTGCTGGAAATATAATGAATAAAGGCGGAATAGCTTTGCGTCTTATTAATTTCGCTAAGCTATTGACAGGCAGAATCCCTGGAGCATTGGCTCATACAAACGCTATTGCTAATATGATGTTTGGAGCTATTTCAGGTTCGGGTGTAGCTTCCGCTTCCGCTATGGGTTCGATAATTGGGCCTATACAGGAAAAAGAGGGATATGACAAAGATTATTCAGCTACGGTAAATATTGCTACTGCGCCTACTGGTCTTTTGATTCCGCCAAGCAATGTCTTGATAACATATTCACTTGTAAGCGGAGGAACGTCTGTAGCCGCTTTATTTATGGCAGGATATATACCTGGCTTTTTATGGGGACTGGCTTGTATGACGGTTGCGTATTTTGTGGCAAGAAAAAAGGGTTATAGAAGTAAAGAGCGAGTTTCTTTTTCTCAGGGTATAAAAATAACATTAGAGGCTATTCCTAGTTTATTGCTGATAATAATTGTAATTGGCGGTATAATTTTTGGTATTTTTACTGCTACAGAAGGTTCTGTTGTTGCTGTTGTTTATAGTTTGATTTTATCGTTTTGTTATAAAACAATAAAATTTAAAGACTTATATTCTATATTTAAAAATAGTGCTGAAACAACGGGAATAATAGTGTTTTTGATTGGTGTATCAAGTATAATGGCGTGGGTAATGGCTTTTACAGGGATTCCAACGGCAATATCAAATGTATTATTGAGTATAAGCAGTAATCCTATAATTATTATGCTTATAATAAATATTACTCTTTTATTTATAGGGACATTTATGGATATAACACCGGCAATATTAATTTTTACACCTATTTTTCTTCCAGTGTGTCAGGAGTTTGGAATGGATTCTATACAATTTGGTATAATGCTTGTATTTAATTTATGTATAGGAACAATAACACCGCCTGTTGGTAATATACTTTTTGTCGGTGTCAAGGTTGCGGGTACAAAAATAGAAAATGTTATGAAACCTTTGCTTGCTTATTATGGGGTTATTTTTCTTATATTACTTCTTGTGACATATGTTCCTTTTGTGAGTATGTGGCTTCCTGGAATTATGGGATACTGATTTATAATTTCATAAATAGATTTTTTTTGAAATTTTTACTATAGTTCTGAAAGAAGTTTAGTAAAAGTAATTTTTTAATTTTAATAATCTGGAAAGAGGGTATTTTTATGAAAATGACTTTGCGCTGGTTTGGAAGCGGACACGATTCTGTAACCCTTGAGCAAATAAAGCAAATTCCTGGGGTAACTGGTGTAATTACAACTTTATATGATAAACAGCCGGGAGAAGTTTGGGAACTTAATGAAATACTTGAGATGAAAAATGAGGTTGAGGCGGCAGGACTTAAAGTTGAGGGTATAGAAAGCGTTAATATACACGACGCTATAAAAATAGGTTCTTCGGACAGAGATAAATATATAGAAAATTATATTGTTACTCTTGAGAATCTCGCTAAGGCTGATTTAAAGCTGATATGCTATAATTTTATGCCTGTATTTGACTGGATTCGTTCA
>CAOJPS010000209.1 GCA_948441255.1 uncultured Eubacteriaceae bacterium
TTTCCTTTGGAACTTCACCTTTTACCTCTGCCTTCGGCACTTCTGGTCTTTCCTTTGGAACTTCACCTTTTACCTCTGCCTTCGGCACTTCTGGTCTTTCCTTCGAAATTTCTCCTTTTACCTCTGTCTTTGGCACTTCTGGTCTTTCCTTCGAAATTTCCCCTTTTGCCTCTGTCTTTGGCACTTCTGGTCTTTCCTTCGAAACTTCCCCTTTTACATATGTCTTCGGCATTTCTGGTTTTTCTTTCGAAACAAATTTATTTCCATTGTAATCACGAAAGTTTCTTATACTATTGCCAATTTTTTTGGAATAAAAGTCATTTTTATTTTTAACAGTTTCTTTAATTGCCTTTTCTTTATGCTCTGAATTTTCTTCATTTTTCACTTTATCAAAAGAATTTTCCTTAATATATTCCTTAGCGGCAATCTTTGCTTCTTCCTCTGAAATTTTCTCAAACTCAAAATCAGCATCAATATCATCTTGTCCCAAGTAAAAGTCATTATTTTTAACTTCATAAATAAACTTTGACAAAACCTCTGGAGTAAGTTTGCCAGTATCAATACCGCTAGCCTCAATTTTTCCAATAATATTTTCATCAGCATTTTTAATTATATAATCAACACTTTTTTTAATCTCGCTAAGAAGCTTTATATTTTCAGCCTTAACCGACACATTATTATCATTCAAAAATTTAGCATAAGCGGCATTTTCTCTTGTATAGGCAACATTAATTTTTGAGAGCAAAGCATTATAGTCTAATTTAGATACAGATGAATTTCCTTGAGCAGATAAATTTTCATTTTTATTTACATTATCAGTCTTAACAGGAGAATCCACTTGTTTAATAACAAGTCTGCCATTATTGTTTTCTTTAACTTCAACAAATATTTTTTCACCCTGTTTAGCTTTAACAGCATTTCTATCAACAGTTATGCTTTCTCCGTTTTCAAAGCTTAATCTAAACTTAGAACTATTCACATTATCATTATGGACTGTAGCCTCAACAATATCGCCTTCCTCAAAGCCAACTGTTTTAGAATCAGCGGTTTTAAAATCAACGCTTTCAAAATCTATATTTAAATTTTTCGCATATTCCCTAGTTATATAATTTTGGTTCAAAACAAACACCTCCAAAAATTACTTTGCTATAATTTATATCGGCAGAAACAAAAATTTTATTAACGAATAAAAAAAATTTTATTTCCGCAAATCCTCACAAAAACTCTGTCATATTCTTTCTAAACTTTTTAGGAAGCATTTGATTTTGACGTTTAAAACTCACTCGATCTTCAATAGAAATTGTCTTAAAAAAATCAATCCACAAATCCTGCCAGACCTTTTCCTCCATAGATTTCAATATTTTAAGATTATCCATATTTTCCATAATAAGTAAATTGCCGCTATCATAAACGGCACATTTTTTTCTTTTAATATCGTTAATAATCCATTTTTCGGTTCTAAGCCTGTCAGCAAAATGCTCCGCGAGAATTTCAATAACATCATTATCCGGAGAAATTTCAGAATAAAGCGCTTTTTCTTTAGTTTCAGCAAATCTAACAAAGCCAGTAAGAAGATGAGCCTCCTCACCAACAGCTCTGCGTCTTTTAATAACATTCAAAACATAGTCAAGAGTTTTATAATCATCAACTCTTTTACCAACCTTAAATCCAAGTTTTATATATTTCAAAATATCAGTAAAACGATTTTCTTGAAAACTTAAAAAAGACATATAAACATTCTCAAACGCCGTTTCTGATATTTTACTTTTTATACCTGAAACTACCCTTTCAGCCTTTGCGCCATTGGTTTCAATATTTTTATACTCAAAGCATAAACTTTCCTGAATAATACCATTTTCCTGAATACCGCACTCAAAATTCTTTTTTTCAAAGCATTCAAAGACCACTGTCAAAAATCCAAAGAAAGTTCCGTCAAATATATAAATTATATTATCCAAAAAATCACTCCAAATTCCTAAGTCCTATAGCCGAATCTACAGGAAGAGAAAAAGAAATTCCTTTTCCATCAGTAGAAAGTCCAGCCTTTTTTACAATAGCCTCCATAATATTTTGTTTATTTTTTTTAGGGACAATTATCATAACAAGGTCTTTTTCCGGCTGAATTGTTATACCAAGAAATTTAGCGGCTTCTTCTGTGCCAAGTCCCCTTGCGTGTATCAGTGTCCCGCCCGTTGCGCCAGCCGATTTAGCCGCGTCCATTACATCATTAAAATTTCCTTTTGTAACAATAGTCATTATAAGTTCATATTCACAACCATACATATAATTATCCACCTCTTTATTTTTAATTTCAGATTTAACGCATATAGAAGACAAAAAATTGCTTGCGCTTGACAATGGAACAGTAAAAGCAATTCCCGTACCCGGCTTATCAAAATTCATTTCAGAAGCAAGCTTATTTAAAATAGATTTTGCTGCTTTAGATGTAGCCAAACTAACAATAACACCTTTTTTAGTTTCTCCTATACCAAGATAATCAAGTATATCTGAAGTAGCTGAGCCGTGTCCGTGAGTTATAAGATTCAGCGGAACATTGTTTTTAAGATAAAGCTGAGAAACCTTGTCAGCATAACGATAATCAACAATAGAAACAACTGCCTTTAAGCTAACTCCTTTCGGCATATAAAAACACCCCTTTCAAAAAAATCATTCCTCATCTGAATCAAGTTCAACAATACTATCGTCAACAAAGATATCTTTTTCATCAGCAAAAATAACTCTTCTTTCCTTAACTTTAGAAATAATGCCCAAAACCTGAATTGTAATAATAGGAGTCATAGCAACCATAGCAACAATTCCAAAAGCATCAAGCAAAACATTTCCGCCAAGAGCGTTGCAGGCACCTATAGAAAATGGTATAAGAAAAGTAGCTGTCATAGGACCTGAAGCAACCCCTCCCGAATCAAAAGCAATAGCTGAAAAAATCGGTTTAACAAAAAATGTTATAATAAGCGCAATAATATAAGCTGGCAGTAAAATATACATAACAGGAATCTGAAAAACAATTCTTATCATAGATATAGCGACAGAAAAAGCAACACCAACAGATAAACTTATTCCCATAGCCTTTCCTGTAATAGAACCCTCTGTCATATCCTCAACTTGCTGTTTTAAAACATGAACAGCAGGTTCTGCCGCCACAATAAAGTACCCTACGACAGCGCCAAAAGGCACAAGAATCCAAAGCCACTCACCTGAAGCTATCGTACTTCCAAGATAATATCCAGCCGGCATAAATCCAATATTAACGCCTGTCAAAAAAATAACAAGCCCAAAATATGTATAAAATAATCCGATAAAAATTTTTATAACAGACCTTTTCTTAAGTTTCAAAGAAAAAATTTGAAAAATAACAAAAAACAAAACAATCGGAATAATACACACAGCGACCTCCGCAGCGCATTCTGGCACATACTCAATAAAATTTTCAATCACCTCATAAAAAGACGCACTATTTTGAGAATAATCAGAAGAATAACTTCCCCCATCAGGATTATAAATCATACCAAGAATAAGGACAGTCAAAATTGGTCCCACAGAACAAAGAGAAACAAGCCCAAAACTATCTTCTTCATTATTTCTTTAACCACGCTATTAGTATAAACAAACACCCATAGAATTTATAATAGGATGAGTATTCTGACGTGTGTTAACTCCGCCCGAATCAAAAGCGACAGCAAGAAAATCCTCCTTAGTAAAAAAAGCAAGCACAAAAACAATAAAATATAAAAATATTAAAATATAAGATAATCTTATCTGAAAAAATACTCTCAAAAATGAAACAACAAGAAATATTCCCACTCCTAAAGAAACAGCAACAATCAATGTTTCATTCGGAACGCTTGAAATTTGTTCGGCTAAAACTTTAAGGTCAGGTTCAGCAGTTGTAATAATAAATCCAATAATAAAAGTAACAAAAATAATTAAAAGCAAATTTTTCGTTTTTGTCAGATTTCCCCCAACTTTTTCTCCTATAGACATCATTGAGATATCAGCGCCAAGAGTAAAAAATGACATTCCTATCACAAGTAAAACAGCCCCAATTATAAAAGACAAAAGCATATAAAAATTATCAAAAGGAATAATAGTAAAATTAAGCAGCACAACAATCAATGTTATAGGAAAAACTGATTTTATTGATTCCAAAAGTTTTAAATAAAGCTGTTTATTCAAAAAAACGCCTCCTATCAATTATTTTCTTTAAACACTGATTCCTTTTTCATTTTTTGTCTGTAATAA
>CAOJPS010000210.1 GCA_948441255.1 uncultured Eubacteriaceae bacterium
AAAACGCGGACGGCGAAGCCGGCTTTCGCGCAGCGAAAGTGTTTGAACAGCGAGCTTTTTCCTTGTACTGAAAAATATTATCTAAAATCTATTTTATCGAATTATGCGGTATTGCCTTAAATTTGGACGGAAAATAAATTTTGGGTTTTTTACAAACGGTACTTGTTTTTTTGCCTTTTTTTTGGTAAAATTATATTAGAGACGTTATTTTATAAATAATTGACTTGAAAAAAGATGTTGTTTTGTGCTGAAAATTCTGCGAATTGATAAGGAGGTATATAATGAGTAATTCTATACTTAATAAAATGGTGCTTCCCCAACAGGTTGAGGATATTCTTAAATCTAAAGATGTTGAGGTGATTATACCTAAGACTAAACAGGAGCTTTTTGATATTGCTCTTGGCGGAAAAGAAAACAATACTTGGGACGTAAATTATGATATAGATGGCAAAACTGTCAGAGAAGCTTATGTTGTTAGATGTAAAAATGGTATTGTTGTTAATTTTGACGACCTCTCTATGAGAAGACGCGACCCTAATAGTATGGTTATAGCGGATGATCTTCCTACGGACAAGCCTACTCACGAGGAACGTTTTGGAATTCCTTTTGACGATACAAGAAAGGAAACTTTTAAGTGGCTTAAAGACCAAAAGAGGCTTGTGGCGCTCCCGTTCTATTCGGGTAATGAGGACGTTAATCTTGGTTATCCGTCGCTTGCTATTGTTCCAGCCAATGCCGCTTTCTTTGCCGCCGCTTTGGCTGACCTTCAGGGGTTTGTTCCGGCGAACGCTATACCTAACAGATTTAAACCTAAAGCTGTGATTTATGTGGCTCCCGCTTTTAGACATACAAAATATGACGGAAAACAAATTGTTGTTCATAAGAGAAGCTTTGACCTTCACGAGGTATTCTCTTATAACCTTTATCCTGGTCCAAGCGCTAAAAAAGGTGTTTACAGTATTCTCCTTGATATAGGAGAACAAGAAAAATGGGTTACGCTTCACGCTTCTACCGTTAAAATTGTTACGCCTTATGAAATGACTTTGACTATTATGCACGAGGGCGCTTCCGGCGGCGGAAAAAGTGAAATGACAGAGCAGTTCCACAGACAGTCTGACGGCAGACTGCTCCTTTGTAAAAATATAATGACAGAAGAAGAAACTCTTGTTAATATAACCGATACTTCGGAACTTTATCCGGTTACGGACGATATGGCGCTCGCACACCCATCTCTTCAGAACGACAGCAAAAAACTTATTGTCGCTGACGCTGAGTATGGCTGGTTTTTGCGTGTTGACCATATTAAGGAATATGGTACGGACCCTGAGATTGAAAAATCTTGTTTGAGCCCTAAGGAACCTCTTGTTTTCCTTAATATGGACGCTGTTCCTGATTCTACTTGTCTTATTTGGGAACATATTGAGGACTCTCCGGGCAAGCCTTGTCCTAATCCTCGTGTTATTATTCCCAGAAAACTTAAAAAGAATATTGTGGAAGAACCAGTTGAGATTGATATCCGTTCTTTTGGTGTTCGTACTCCGCCTACTACTAAAGAAAAACCAAGCTATGGCATAATTGGAATGTTTCACGTACTTCCTCCGGCGCTTGCGTGGCTTTGGAGAATTGTGGCGCCAAGAGGCTTCGCTAATCCTAGTATTATTGACAATACCGCGGGTATGAAAAGTGAGGGTGTTGGTTCTTATTGGCCGTTTGCTACAGGAAAAAAAGTTGACCAGGCTAATCTTTTGCTTGAACAGATAATTAGTACCCCTTCAACACGTTATATACTTATTCCTAATCAGTATATCGGCGCTTATAAGGTTGGTTTCGCCGGAGAATGGGCTACGAGAGAATATCTCTCACGCAGGGGCGGAGCTAAATTCAGACCGGAGGCTCTCTCAGAGTCACGCTGTCCTATACTTGGATATGCTCTTGACTCAATTAAAATTGACGGTAATACTATACCTAAAAGCTTTTTGCAGGTTAATTATCAGACGGAAGTTGGCAACGAGGCTTATGATGTAGGCGCTAAAATTCTTACGGATTTCTTTAAGAGTCAGCTTGAACAGTTTAATGTTGAGGGTATTAACCCGCTTGGAAAACAAATAATTGAAGGTTGTTTGAACGACGCTTCTGTAAATGATTATTTTAATTTTATTCCTAAACTTTAAAATATTGTGAAATTTAATTAATAAAGAGGCTGTACGCAATTATTAATTTGTGTGCGGCCTTATTTAATTTTTTGTTGGTTTGATGTGATTTTATGGTTTCGCGAGAAGTCTATTAGACTTCTCGCAAAATTAATATTAGTACTGGTATTGTCAGAAAAAAATATTTAATTAAATGCTTCTTAACGCTTTCGGCGTTTAAAAAGCAAAACGCCTAACGCTTCACATTTAATAAAATATTTTTTTATTGGCTTGATGTAATTTTATGATTTCGCGAGAAGTCTATTGTTGAAAATAAATAAATTTTGGCTGTTGAAGCGCTTGTTTATAAAGCATTTATCTTAGTTTTATTTTTTTTCGGCAATTTCTTTTGTCAAAAATAACATAATTTTTCTTGCCTTTATTCTAAAAACATAGTATTATTATTATAGGGGATTTTTATAAAAATGTTGAATAGTTCTATTTCTGAGATTCCTTTAATTAGTGTTTCTTATTATATTTTAAATTTCTGATAAGGGGGAATTTACATTATGCTTAAAATATTATTTGTATCTTCGGAAGTGTCACCTTACGCTAAAAGCGGAGGCCTTGGCGATGTTGCCGGTTCGCTGCCTAAGGCTCTTAAAAGTATGGGCGTTGATGTTCGCGTTGTTTTTCCTAAATATAAAAATATTAAACCGGAATATATTGATTCGGCGAAATATATCGATTCGTATAAAGTGAAGCTTGAGTGGCGTGAGCAAAGCGCTTCAGTTTATCAGCTCGCTTCGGAAGTGCCTACTTATGTTATAGAAAACGATTATTATTTTTCGGGCAGAGACGGCTACTATGGCTATGGCGATGACGGAGAGCGTTTTACATTCTTCTGCAAGGCGGCTTTGGACCTTTTGAACGTGATTGATTTTGTTCCTGATGTGGTTCACTGCAATGACTGGCAGACAGGCCCTATAGCTGTTTATGTGAAAGACTATTACAGCCGTTATCTTCCGCTTTCAAACGTGAAATCTCTTTTCACAATTCACAATCTTCAGTATCAAGGCATATGCGGAAGAGATATTCTTGGTCTTATGGGGCTTAACGATGGATATTTTACCTCGGACAAACTGGAGTTTAACGGAATGGTCAGCTTTATGAAAGCCGGTATAGTTTACGCTGACGCTGTAAGTACCGTTAGCAGGACTTATTCTTATGAAATTCAGACAGGTCAATATGGATATGGCCTTGACGGTATGCTTAGGGCAAGAAGCAATGACCTTTCCGGTATTGTGAACGGCATAGATTATTCTCAGGATGACCCTGAAACTAATAAACTCATTTATAAAAACTTCAGCAAAGATGATTTGTCGGGAAAACTTGAAAACAAAAAAATGCTTCAGCAGGAACTTGGTCTTCCGGTTAAAGATGTTCCTGTTATAAGTATTATATCCCGTCTTGTTGACCAGAAAGGAATTAATCTTGTAATTGATTCTATAGGAGAACTGCTCTCAAAAGATATTCAGCTTATTGTGCTTGGTACAGGCGACGGAAGATATGAGTATATGTTTAAAGAGTTTGCTTACCGCAATCCGGAGAAGATAAGCGCTAACATAATGTTTGACAACGCTCTCGCTAAAAAAATATATGCCGCTTCTGATATGTTCTTGATGCCTTCTTTATTTGAACCCTGCGGTCTTGGTCAGCTTTTCGCTATGAGTTACGGTACTGTTCCTATTGTAAGAACTACCGGCGGTCTTGTGGATACTGTTCAGGAATATAACTATGACACAAGAGAAGGAAACGGCTTTACTTTCCACGATTATATCGGAAGCGGTATGATGTGGGCGGTGAATAACGCTATTAACACATATTATAATCCCGGACATTGGGACTGTGTTGTCAGAAACGCTATTAATACAAGATTTAGCTGGGAAAATTCCGCTAAAGAGTATATTGAGCTTTATAACAAAATTATAGAAAAATAAAAAAGCGGCGTGTTGTTTTATCAAGCGGATTTTGATATATAGTGAAAGGACTTGAATAACGGTAAAAAATATTTTAACGTGAGTTCGATGAAATTTATATTTAATTGGAACCTTTTTCTTTCGCAAAA
>CAOJPS010000211.1 GCA_948441255.1 uncultured Eubacteriaceae bacterium
TCCGCCGTTTTCCCTTCCACGGTATCGGCGTTTCCTCCGTTTGCCGGCAGGCTTGTCGGAATATCCCCTATATCCGCTTTTCCTGATAAGGCTTCATTAATAACTCTGTTTTGTACAGGATTAGACGATACACCGTTTAAAGCGCTGTCAACAACTATTTTATTCGCCCCTGTTTCAATACCGTCTAATTTTGTTTTATCAGCGGAGCTCATAAAACCAGCCTTGCTTATTTCAGCGTTATCGTGGGTATGCCTTAAAGCCTTTGACAAGTCGTACGCCTTATAGTATACCAATCTGCTGTTATCATATGATTCACCAGCTTCCATACTACCGGCTGTAAAAATATCAAAAACCTGTTTCCGGCAATACAAAGTACAATTTTCTATATATGAGTAATACACAACAGCGTCTGTACGATAGCCATCAGGCACTGTACCACTGTAATACCGTTCAAAATGAAGATATACAAGATGATTATCACTTGTGACTAGGAGTATGTCAAGTAAAGACCAACTATTTTTTTAAATTATTTTAACGAAAATATATCTTCAAAGTTCCATTCTATTTCGATTTTATCATCTGAGTAGATTGTTACTTTTTTGAGATACTTTTCTATAAGCATTTCATCTGTGAGTTTCTTACTTTTATATTCTCGTATTAAGTTATCCGCTTCAATACAGTTTTCAGAAATGACACAATCTTTCTGAGTAGTTTCTTTTTTCTTTGAGAGGTTTTCTGTTTTATCGGATATATATTCTCTTTTGTCGAGATATTCTTCTTTCGATAATATTCCATCTTTGTATTCTGTATATAAAATCAGCTTTTTTTGTTCCAGCTTTGCGATTTCACTTTCCAAAGATTTAATAATATCTTTCGAAACCTCTTTATTGCTTTTTATTTTACTCTTATATCTATCCACATTTTCAACCATAAGATTTATATATACATTCAAAGCGTTTAAGATTATTTCTTTCAACGCTGAAATACTTATTTTTTGATTTACGCAGACAGATGTTATTTTGTTGGGACAAATAAAATTTCTTACACTATTTTTTAATATTCGACCCGCAAGAGCTTTACCGCAGCCGCCACAAATAACTTTTCTATAAAATTCTTTAACAACAACTTTTCTTTCGGAAGTGATTTTCCTCGTATAGAATTTTTTACTTACACTTTCAAATAGTTCTTTTGAAACAATCGGTTCGTGATGATTCTCAAATATTAAATATTCACTCTCATCATTATTTTTTGCCTTATTGGGCGTGTAATTGTTTGTCTTACGGCTTATAAGTGTTCCAATATACGCTTTATTATGAAGAACCGTTGATACTTCTCTTGCCGACCAAATACACCCTAATTTCCTGCCGTACCGATATTCCTTTTTGGTATATACACCCTCTCTATTAAGTATGCGGGCTATTTCTGTGTATTTCATTCCACTGTCCGACATTTCAAATATTCGCCTTACTACCTTTGCGGCTTCGTTGTCAACCACAAAAGTTTTGTTCACATTTTTATATCCATAAGGCGCCCAGCCTCCGACAAAATAACCCTTGTCCTGCTGACTTCTTACAACTGATTTAATCTTGTCCGAGAGGTCTTTGCTATAATTCTCATTCATAAGATTTTTAAAAGCTACTTCTGTTCCGGCAACACCAATGTTATTATCGCTGTCATAATTATCATTTATCGCTATAAAGCGTACGTTTAATATTGGGAATATTTGTTCAAGATAATCTCCAACTTCTATTAGATTTCTTCCAAAACGAGATAAATCTTTAACTATAACGCAGTTTATTCTGCCATTTTTTATTTCCTCAAATAATTTTTGTACGCCCGCTCTTTTGAAATCAACACCGGAATATCCATCGTCACAAAATTCTTTGATCTCACTGCCAACAAGGTCGGTATGTTCTGTAATATAACTTTTGATTATATCTCTCTGAGCCGATATGCTGTCGCTCTCAAACTTGTTATCCTCTTTCTCATCATCATTTGAGAGCCTTAAATACATTCCTATCTTATAACTCATTCTCATACCTCCAGTCAGCGATAAAATCATCTAAAGCCTTGAAAGTATCAGTAAAAGTGAACTCAATTTCTACTTTTTCTTTTGAGTAAACTGTTATTCTTTTTACGAGAGAAAAAATATACTTATCATCATTAAAGATGTTTTTGTCGGAAAACAATCTTTCAAGTTTCTTGTTAAGTATCTTAAAATCATTAATCTTTTTATTATGCGACATAAGTTTATTCAGCTTTGTTTCAATTTCTTTATGTTCACTGTTATATGCCGCTTTGATAAACTCAAAATCCGCCAAAGATACTATTTCCGCCTTAAAATCCTGATAGAGAATTGATATTTTAGATTCAATATCTTTTAAAGTATTTTTCAATGCAGAAATTTCTTTGTTTCTTTTTAATTCCTTTTCTTTAAACGCTTTTGAGTTTTGTATTTTTTCCGCAGCCTTATTTTTATCAACAAATACGTTCATAAAATTTCGCAGCAGTTTTATAAGCAATTCTTTTAAACATTTTTCGCTTATTGAAACTTTACATAACTCTTTAAGCTTTCTTATATTGCTTTGACAGCTGTATGAAACACATTTAGTATAAGTATGAGTTCTGCTCATCATATAACCGCATTTGCCGCAGTACGCTTTGTCTTTAAGGTAATTAACTGTATCCGGTCTTCGGGAAATCGTTTTATTTAATCCTTGAATATACTCAAAATCTTCTCTTGATACAAGCGCTTCGTGAAAATTTTCAATAATAAGCCAGTCATCTTCCGAATTTACACGTCTGTTTATTCCCTCAAGTTTACTTGTAAAGGTTTTATTTTGTATCAAATCTCCCGTATATATTCTGTTTGTAAGAATATTCTTTATATTTTTTGAGTACCATTTTGAGTCTTTCAAACGAGCGTATTTTTCTCCGTCGCCTTGCATATAAAGATACCTGCCGGGTGCGGGAATAGCAAGAAAATTTAAAATTTTAGCTATTTCAGCCATTGTTTTACCGTTTTTTCGCCATTCAAATATTCTTTTTACAACAGGAGCGTTTTCATCAAGCAATATACTTTTACTATCCGCAGATTTTTTATAACCATATCCAATGTTAGAAATAACAACATATCCCATATTTCTTCTTGCGGCTATATTTGCGTTTATCTTTTTTGAAATGTCCATAACATAAAACTCATTCATAAGATTTTTAAAAGCGTTTTCTACCATTTTTTTATTGTAATCATCTTTTGAATTGTCAAAATTATCATTTATAGATATAACCCGTACATTAAGAAATGGAAATACTTTTTCAAGATAGTTGCCAACCTCAACAGAGTTTCTTCCTATCCTTGAAAGGTCTTTAACAGCGATACAGTTTATTTTGTTTGCCTTTATATCATTTATCAGCCGTTCCCAACTGTCACGATTGAAATCAACTCCCGAAAATCCATTATCAGAATAAACATCAACCACATTTATATCCAAAAATCTTTTAAGAGATTCAATTATGTATTCTATCTGATTTTCAAGAGCTGTACCATTTTCAACACCGTTATCTTTTCTTGAGAGTCTTGCGTAAATTGCGGTCTTATTGGTATTTTCCTCAACAGCTGCGTTTTCATAATAAGTCATTGTTTCCATATCAAAAGCTTTTTTTCGGCTTTTTCTCGCCATTATCAATCAGCCTCCTTTATTAAATCAAAGGAAACTGAACTTTCCAACGCCTTATTTACATATTTCCGCATTATATCATAATCAGTTTGAAATTTAAAATCAATCTCGATTTTTTTCTTATCGTAAACAAATATTTTGTTAATAAAAGTTACAATAATTTTTCTTGAAAGATTTTCAAATTTATTGACTGCCGCATATTCAAGATATTTTGAGTGATTATTATTTGATATAACAGATATTTCTTTGTTAATACTGTCAATTCTTTTATCAAGAATTTCAATCTCATCAGAATACATTTTTTTAAGCGCTTTATAGTCTTTTTCATTGATTATATTGCTTTTTAAATCCTCATAAAGACTAAGAGAGTGTTTTTGATAATATTCCTTTTTTTCACCGCATTTAACAATTTCATCTTTAAGCTGTTTTATTTCTCTGTTACGAAACGGCAGAGAGGAAACAGAATTAAGGCAATACCGCATAATTCGATAAAACAGATTTTAGATAATATTTTTCAGTA
>CAOJPS010000212.1 GCA_948441255.1 uncultured Eubacteriaceae bacterium
AAACAATGTTATAGGCTGCTCAAACGCTGAATTGGGATTGGCAAATGACGAGTATGTAACAAGTTTCAGCCTTGTGTTCGGCACTGTTAAAGCGGGATTCGCACAGGTTGAACAGCCGCAGGTTTATATGACTGTACTCAAAAATCTTCCTAACGGCTATCAATTCGCAAACAAAGCGGATATTGGCGGTAAATATCAAAATGAGTGGGTTATTGGAAACAGCACTTGGCTTACTACTATTTACGCAGTGGGCGGTAAACTGCCTAAAACGGGATATTGATATAGTTTGTTGGGTTAAAACCGCTTGAAAAAGCGGCTTTAATCTATAAATCTGATTATTTGTTGAATATTTTGTATAAAAATGCTATAATCAATTTAATGCTAAATCGTGATTTGGAGGAGATTTTATGCACAGATTTGATAATAGTTTCTGGAGTGCAGTAGATGCTTTAGTCAGCAAATCAGAAATCGTTATAGACAGACCAGCTGGAACGGCACATCCTAAATACCCTAATTTTATTTACAAAGTCGATTATGGGTATTTAAAAGATACAGCATCTATGGATGGTGCAGGAATCGATGTGTGGGTCGGAACGAATGGGAAAAAGATAGATGCTATTATGTGTATTATTGATTTGATGAAAAGGGATTCTGAAATTAAAATACTGATAGGATGCACGGAAGAGGAAAAGGCTATTATATACGAAACACATAATGAAACACCGTACATGAAAGGAATTTTAATTCAGCGATAAATTCTAATTTATAGGAAGATTTAATTATGAGAAAAATTGTAACTTTAAGAAGTGATATTATGATTAAATATGCTGATAAAAATGATTTAGAAACATTAAAGAAATATGAGCATTGTATCAGCAAAAGTGAATTGAAAAATAGTATAAACACAAAAAGAATTTTAGTTATGTATAATAATGATGTTTTTATTGGTTGGCTAAGGTTTAATTTATTTTGTGACAATATACCCTTTATGAATATGCTATATTTTTTAAAAAAGTACAGGGGTAAAGGGTACGGCAGACAATTATTGAGTTATTGGGAAAAAGAAATGTCAAAATATAATTAATTATAAAAGAGTTTTAACATCAACATTGTCAAATGAACAGGCACAATTCTTTTATCGTAAAAACGGGTATGTTGACTGTGGTTCGCTGTTATTGCCAAATGAGCCTTTAGAAATTATTTTATTAAAAAATTTAATATAGTATATAATCTGATACAACTTATATATCAAATGATATAAAAAACTAACAATAAATTTATATTTTAATATAGAGGTGAAAAAATTGTTAATTATAAGAAAGATGGTAAAATCAGATACAGATAATGTCTTGGAAATGATGAGAATATTTTACGCTTCACCTGCTGTTCTAAGTAATGGTTCAGATGAAATTTTTAAAAATGATATAGAGCATTGTATTAATAGTTGTCCATATTTGGAAGGATATGTATTTACTGAAAATAATGACATATTAGGATATGCGATGACAGCGAAAAGTTTTTCAACAGAGTTCGGTAAACATTGTATATGGATTGAGGATTTATATATTAAACCCCAATATCGAAACAAAGGTATAGGGACAAATTTTTTTAATTATATAGAACAACAATATTCAGATTGTGTGTTAAGGCTTGAAGTTGAAGAAGAAAATCTAAATGCGGTTCACACGTATAAAAAATGCGGATATGATGTTCTTCCTTATATGGAAATGAAAAAAATTTTAAAATAGTAAATTAGAAAGGTAATTTGTATTCCTAAAAATTTATAAGTAAAAACTATATAAAACAAACCGATTTACAAGGTAATTATTATCTTGCAAATCGGCTTTTTTATGCCTGAATATCCGCCAACCAGCAAAACAGCTATGATTTTTTATTATCATTTTCTATTGTTTCTTTAATAGCTCTTTTTATAAAGCCAGCGATAGTTTCATTATTATTTTTTGCGTGTTCAGCGATAAGCTGTTTGTCATTGCTTTCTTTTGTAAATCGTAAAAGTACAGTGTCATAGTTTTCTTTTACATACTTGGAAACAGCTCTGTTTCTTGCCTCTTTCGATGATGTATGAGAAGCCATAAGTTTTTACCTCCATAAGTATATTTATTATTGTAACATATTTTAATATGTATATCCATATAGTAAATTGTATAAAAAAACAGGAAAATATTTAAAAAAATTTATTAGATATTTTCCTGTTTGAATCATTGCTATATTGGTATACATATAGTATAATATAGATGTAAGGAAAATAAAAGAAAGTTTGGAAGTGATGGAGAAGCGGCAAGGAAATTTGCGGAACAGGTAAACGGCAGAGTATTTTGTGGTAAACTTGGAGATTTAATAGCCTATATGGTGGTATGGAATACAAAAACAGAACAAGAGGAAGAAGCAAAACCAGAAATCAAAGCGGGAGATTCCATAGAAACATCAAAATTTTTAAGATTATACATTAATGAAATTTTTAAGAACGAAAAAGAAATGCGGAATGCGGGCTATACAGAAATGATACATTGCATAAATAGCAAGTGGAAAGCCGGAGGAAAACAGCTTGATGAATATAATATGGAGTTTGCGGCTTGCAGAAAATAAGGAAAATTATAAAATAATTTTTAGTGTAATACTTAATCTAAATTTTAAATATTGGATAAAATAATAAGAAGAATAAAAAATTTTTTATAAATTCAATACACCAAAATTCAAACAAAAGTAACTTTAATAAATTATTTTTAATATCCTTTGTATGGTGTTTCCTAAAATAAATTTTTTGTTTCCTCTACCCTATATGTATCTTATTTTTTAATAAGATTAATATACAAAACTACTATAGTCAATCAACTTAAAAAATGAAAAAGTTTGGCGGTCAAAAATTCTTTTCGCTGTGTTATCATTGGTCGGCATAGGCTTCGGCTATGCTCTCCCTCCGCTGCCTTGCGAAAATAATTTTTGTCTCGTCTCCTTTTTTCCATTTTCAAGTTGATTGACTATATATCAGCTACACAAAAAGAAAGGAAGGTTTTATTAATGGAAAAAAACTTTACTGAAATAAACTCACTCAAAAATTTAATACCTAAAATTACTGAAAAATTAATTGAAACGGACAGCCAAATAATTAAATATCGTTTATTAGAACAGAATCCTAATGTAAAAGCGTTAAATATTTCAACAAATTCTGATAAAACATTTAACATAGTATTTGGAGAACATATAAACGGTGGTTTCTGCGGAGTGCTTAATAAGTATAAAAGCTGTGAGTTAAGCCATTATTCAGACAAATTTTTCAATACTGAAAGATTTTCTAAAATTATCAGAGGAAAAGAAAATGTAAGACTTTTGGTAAATACAATTGCTGATTATGAAAAAACAGATTTTACAGAACTTCAATATACAAAAGAAATCAGTGTTGATTTTAATGGTTTTAATTATCTTATTATTTTGAGAGTAAACGGCTTTAAAAATACAGATTTTTGTGTAATCCCAAATTGGGAAATAAGTTTTGAAACAAATATCGGCAGCATTGAAGAAAAGGAAGAAAATCTCATTAAATTGTTTAAAAATAAAAGAACGGCTAAAGCTCTCGCAGCAATAATATTTAAGGAACTAAGATAGGAGGAAAAGAAAATGTGTAAAGTTTTTTGTGTGGGGAATCAGAAAGGCGGAGTCGGAAAGACCAGTAGTGCGGTCAATCTTGGAATTGGTCTTGCGAGACTCGGAAATAAGGTACTTTGTGTAGATTCAGATTCACAGGGTAATTTATCGGTATCACTGGGAATAGCGGAGCCGGACAGTCTTAATTATACTCTTGCCGACATTTTAAGGGATACAATTAATGAGATTGACGTCGGGAGAAAAGGTATTCTTCATCACGAGGAGGGAATTGACTTTATTCCGGCAAATATTGATTTATCTGATATGGAAGTACAGCTTATTAATACAATCGGCAGAGAAACGATTTTAAAACAATATATTGAACAGATAAAATATGATTATGATTATATAATCATTGATTGTTCTCCAAACTTAGGTATGATTACAATAAACGCTTTTACCTGTGCCGACAGCGTGATTATTCCGGTGCAAGCTTCATATTTACCCTTAAAGGGATTGCAAATGCTTATAAAAACAATTATGAAAATCAAAAGACAGCTTAACCCTAAACTCAATATTGAGGGCATTTTGA
>CAOJPS010000213.1 GCA_948441255.1 uncultured Eubacteriaceae bacterium
CAATGGAAAATATCATCAAAATCTATGAAATCATAATTGTGCGGTATTGCCTATAAAAAACTAATATATTCAATCATAATTATGAGGTATTGCCTTAAAGAAATAATTTTGACAAACTTCACTAATTGTAGTATGATTATTATAAGGTTTAAAGAAATATTGTCCATTTTATGAAATCAATGTTTCTTTAAAACAAATTTGACTTTCGTCAAATAAAAAAATATATTAAAACGGAGGATATTATTTATGAGTTACGAAGAAAAATTTTCTCTTAAAGGCAAAGTAGCTTTAGTAACAGGAGCGTCTTACGGTATAGGCTTCGCTATTGCCAGCGGTTTCGCTAAAAGCGGCGCTACAATTGTTTTCAACGACATAAAACAAGAACTTGTTGATAAAGGAATAGCCGCTTATAAAGAAGCTGGAATTGAAGCTCATGGTTATGTTTGCGATGTTACAAAAGAAGAAGCCGTTAATGAGCTTGTAGCAAAAATTGAAAAAGAAGTCGGAGTAATCGACATACTTGTAAACAACGCTGGAATCATAAAACGTATTCCAATGTGCGATATGACAGCCGATGAATTTAGACAAGTTATTGACGTTGACTTAAACGCTCCGTTTATTGTTTCAAAAGCTGTAATCCCAAGTATGATTAAAAAAGGACACGGAAAAATCATCAATATTTGTTCAATGATGAGTGAACTCGGCCGTGAAACCGTTTCAGCTTACGCTGCCGCTAAAGGCGGACTTAAAATGCTTACAAAGAATATAGCGTCAGAATACGGTGAATTTAATATTCAGTGCAATGGTATAGGACCTGGCTACATCGCTACTCCTCAGACAGCTCCATTGCGTGAGAAACAGGCTGACGGTTCAAGACATCCTTTCGACCAGTTTATTATAGCTAAAACTCCCGCCGCTCGCTGGGGAAATCCGGAAGATTTAGTTGGACCCGCCGTATTCCTCGCTTCAGAAGCGTCAGACTTTGTAAATGGTCACGTATTATATGTAGACGGAGGTATTCTTGCCTACATCGGAAAACAGCCTCAATAATAGTTAAATAGATAAAAACTTTTAGGCTGTCAAAAAAGTCCAGATAAAACTGGGCTTTTTTGATATCACAATATATTTCACGTATGTCAAAAATTTTGCGAATTGCTATAATTGGAGAGAATGTAAATGAAAATTGGTATTATTGACGTTGGCTCAAACACAGTCAGAATAGTTGTCTATAAAACAGACGGCGATAAAATTAAAGAAATTGTAAATGAGAGATATTTTGTCGGTCTAATTGAATTTGTAAAAAAAGGAACTTTAGGCTATGAAGGAATCAGCAAGCTTATTGAGGCTTTACAATCTATCAGAGAACTAGCGGAAGTTGTAAAATGTGACAAAATATATTGTTTCGCGACAGCTTCTTTAAGAAACTTAAAAAACGAAAATGATATTATTTTTAAAATAAAAAATGAAACCGAATTTAATGTGGAAATTATCTCTGCCAGTGAAGAGGTTTTTTATGATTATTCAGGAATTAAAAGATATATTAAAGAAAAAGACGGCGTTGGACTTGATTTAGGCGGCGGAAGCTGTCAGCTGTTTTCATTTTCTGATAATAAAATTATTCATTCCGATTCTTTTAAAATCGGCAGTCTTTATATATATAAAAATTTTGTCGATGGACTTCTTCCCAAGAAAAAAGAAATAAAAAAAATAAAAAACTATGTTAAAGAACAGCTTTCAACTAATTTGCGCCTCAAAAACCTTGATTTTGAAAAAATTTATTCTATTGGCGGTTCAGCGAGAGCCGCCGCCAAACTTCATAAATCTTTAACAGGAAAAACAGGAGACGCTTCCGATTATCAGCTTACAGTTGAACAGATTGACGAAATCATAGATACAATTTATAAAATGGATGTTAAAGGAATTAGTTTTATATGTCATATTATTCCCGAACGAGTCTATACAATAATTCCTGGACTTATTATATTAAGAACAATTTGCAAATTTGTCAGTTCCGCGAAAATTCAAACAGTAAAAGGCAGTGTGAGAGAGGGATACTTATGGGAGAATATAATGAAAAAAATTTCTTTGTAAACAGAGAAATAAGCTGGCTTCAATTTAACAAAAGAGTTTTGCTCGAAGCTTTTGACAACTATAATCCTTTATTTGAAAGACTTAAATTTATGTCAATATATTTTTCAAATCTTGACGAATTTTTTATGATAAGAGTAGGTTCTCTTAAAGAAAATATAAAAAATTCATTTAATGACTCTGAAGATAAAAACTATTATACGGCAAACAAACAAATTAAAGAAATTTACAGACAAGTTGAATTAATGAATCCTTTAATCGAAAAAATATATAAATTTATTGTCACTGATTTTAAAAATCATCTAATTGATATTATGGATTTTAATGACATTTTAGAATTTAATAATCCTATTATTGAGCAATATTTTGAAAATGAGATTTTTCCAGTCTTATCACCTCAGGTTATCGCTGAAAATCATATATTCCCTTTTCTTAAAAATAAGGAAATTTATATAATAGCACTGTTAAAATCAAAGTATAAAGAAAATCAAATTGGAATAATTCCCGCAAGTATGGAAAATGATTTTTTTACATTTAATATTGACGGCAGAAAAAAAATCATTTTTATCTCTGACGGAATTAAACTTTACGTTAGCAAACTTTTTCCCGAATATAATGTTGAGGAAGTATATAAAATAAGGGTTACAAGAAACGCCGATATTACTATTGAAGAAGCTTTTCTTAATTCAGACGATTATCTTGATTTCAGGGGCGTCGTTCAAGATATGCTAAGGAAAAGAGGCAGGCTTAATCCTGTAAGAATTCAGGTTTGCGGAAAATTATCAAATAAACTAAAATCTTTTATAAGCGAAAAACTTAATTGCGAGGAAAATATTATTTTTGAGGAAAAAATGCCAATGGATTTTTCTTTTGGCTTCAATCTCTATAATTCTCTTAAAATGAACGATAAAAAATTAATATTCGCTGAAAATACATCTATTAACAGTTTAGATATAAAAAAGGGAAAACTTATAAAATATATTGAACAAAATGACTTATTGGTCAATGTCCCTTTCCACAATTTTGAAATATTTGTCGACCTGCTTTATGAAGCGGCGGATAATCCTAATGTTACGTCTATTAAAATTTCTCTTTATAGAATGGCAAGTTCAAGCAAAGTGGTTTCCGCTTTAATTTACGCCGCTAAAAAGGGAAAAGAGGTTTTATGCCTTATTGAACTTAGGGCAAGATTTGATGAGGAAAAAAATATTGAATATTCAAAAGTTCTTGAAAAAGCAGGCTGTAAGATTATATATGGTTTAAAAGATTATAAGGTTCATTCAAAGATTTGTCTTATCACTAAAAAATATCAGGGTAAAACAAGTTATATAACTCAAGTAGGAACGGGAAATTATAACGAAACCACAGCCAGACAATATACAGATATATTATATATAACGGCTGATTATGAGGCAGGGCTGGACGCCGACGACTTATTTAACGGGTTTTGCGCGGGTAAAACAGTTGAAAAAACAAGACGGCTATGGATTGCGCCAAATTGCTATAAATCAAATTTAATAAAATTAATTGATGATGAAATTTTATGGCATAAACTCAATAAAAACGGATTTATAGCGATAAAAATTAATTCTATGAATGACATTGATATTATGAGAAAACTTATTGAGGCGTCACGCTCAGGAGTAAAAATCGAATTATATATAAGAGGTATTTGCTGCCTAAAGGGAGGTATCCCCGAATACACCGAAAATATCAAAATAAAAAGCATTGTAGGAAAATACCTTGAACATTCAAGAATATTTTGTTTCGGAAAAAATGGACGTGAAAAAATTTTTATTGGTTCAGGGGATTTTCTCAACAGAAATACAAAAAGACGTGTTGAGGTATTTATTCCCATCAAAAGCCGTGAAGCTAAAGATACTATTCTTAAAATACTTGAGTTTTGCAGAAATGATAATAAAAAAGGCTGGATTATGAAACCAGATGGCAATTATGAAAAAAGTTTTACTGAAAATGATAACATCATAGATTCTCAGTATGAACTTGAGAAATATTTTTTAAATTGTTCTATTATAGCAATCCAATTTAAAAATGAACAAAAGGAGATGAGATAAAATTTATTTT
>CAOJPS010000214.1 GCA_948441255.1 uncultured Eubacteriaceae bacterium
GTATAAATACTGTTGTTTTTGACAGAGGCGGTTTTGTCTATCATGGTAAAATACAGGCTTTGGCCGACGCTGCCAGAGAAGCGGGATTACAATTTTAGTAAGGAGGGAAAGTCTTGAGAAATAAAATTGATGCAAGTACACTTGAATTGACTGATAAAGTTGTAACTATCAAACGTGTTACTAAGGTTGTAAAAGGCGGTCGTACTTTCCGTTTTGCGGCATTAGTAGTTGTTGGCGACGGAAATGGTCATGTTGGGGCTGGTCTTGGCAAGGCTATGGAAATTCCCGACGCTATACGTAAAGGCAAAGAAGACGCCATTAAAAATCTTATTTATGTTGAGCGCAATCAGGACGACAGCATTTATCACGAAAATCTTGGTAAATTTGGAAGTGCTACCGTTTTGCTTAAACCAGCGGCGGAAGGTACTGGAGTTATTGCGGGAGGTCCGGCTCGTGCCGTTTTGGAACTTGCGGGAATAAGAAATATAAGAACAAAATCTTTAGGCTCAAATAATAAGAAAAATGTTGTAAACGCTACTATTGAAGGTTTGAGCAGAGTTACAACTCCTGAAAAAGTCGCAAGGCTTCGCGGTAAATCCGTTGAAGAAATCTTGGGTTAAGGAGGTTAATTAAATGTTGAAAATTACTTTAGTTAAATCTACTATTGGCGCTATTCCGAAACACAAAAAAACAGTTGCCGCTCTTGGTCTTAAAAAAACCAATTCCTCTGTTGAGAAACAGGATAATGTGGCTATTAGAGGAATGATTAAACAAGTGAGGCATTTGGTTAAAGTAGAAGAAATTTAATAAAAGGAGGTGCACTCTAAAATGAATTTGAATGAATTGAAACCGGCAGAGGGTTCTAAATTTAAAGCTTTTCGCAAGGGAAGAGGTCACGGTTCTGGAAACGGAAAAACGGCTGGCAGAGGTCATAAGGGTCAGAACGCTCGTTCAGGCGGCGGTGTAAGACCTGGTTTTGAAGGTGGTCAGATGCCTCTTTACAGACGTATTCCTAAAAGAGGTTTTAAATGTATAAACTCTAAAGAAATCATTGCTATTAATCTTGTTCATTTAAATGTATTTGACGATGGCGCTGTTGTCGATATCGAAGCTCTTAAATCCAAAGGCTTGGTAAGTAATCCTCGTGACGGCGTTAAAATTCTTGGTAATGGAGAATTATCTAAGAAATTGACTGTTAAAGTTAATTTTTACAGTCAGTCCGCAAAGGAAAAAATTGAAGCGGCAGGCGGAAAAGCAGAGGTGATCTAATGTTTTCTGTATTTAGAAACGCATGGAAAGTTCAAGAGCTTCGCAAGAAACTGTTTTACATGCTTTTTATCTTATTAGTGGTAAGATTAGGTACGCACATCCCTGTTCCTGGTATTTCTATGGATAAACTTTTAGGCAGCGGAAATACTGACGATGCTATGTCAATGTTTACATTGATGACGGGAGGTTCTTATGGTTCTATATTTGCTATGGGTATTGGACCATATATTAACGCTTCTATCATTATGCAGCTTTTAACTGTCGCTATTCCTAAACTGGAGCAGATTAACAAAGAGGGCGAAGATGGCCGTAAAAAAATTAATCAGGCCACAAGAGTTCTTGCTGTCGGTCTTGCTGTTTTGCAAGGCGCTGGTCAGATTTATACAATAAATGGTTCGGGATTTTTTACAAATCCAAATTGGTTTATCTGGGGCGCGGCTTTAGTTACTATGGTTACTGGTACTATTTTTATTATGTGGCTTGGAGAAAAGCTTACAGAGTGCGGAATTGGAAACGGTTCTTCATTTATTATTTTCGCTAATATACTTGCAGGGCTTCCTAATGGAGTTGAACAGTTGTATACTTATGCTACCACGAGTGAAAGCGCTGGTTCTATGGCTTGGATTAGTATAATATTGCTTTTAATGGTATTTATATTTATTATTGGATTTGTTATACTTGTTCAAGACGGAGAAAGACGTATTCCTGTTCAGTATTCAAAAAAAATGGCAGGTCGTACTATTTTTGGAGGACAGAGTTCATTTATTCCGATTAAAGTTAATATTGCCGGGGTTATGTCTATTATCTTCGCCATTTCTCTTTTACAGTTTCCGCAAACTATTAAAAATATGTTTGGAGTGACTTGGCTTGACGATGTTGTAAGAATTTTGGATATTCAGCATCCTATAGGAGCTGTTATATATATTGTTCTTATTTTTTGTTTTACATTTTTCTATACCTCGTTCGCTTTTAATCCTGTTGAGGTTGCGGAAAATATGAAAAAAAGCGGAGGATTTATTCCGGGTATAAGACCAGGTAAGCCTACTTCCGAATTTATTCAGGGAGTTGTTGATAGAATTTCTTTAATAGGAGCTTGTTTTTATGCTCTTATCGCTATTATTCCTGTCGCTATAGGCTGGGTATTCCCGGGCTTGCAGGTTGGTTTTGGAGGAACTACTCTTCTTATTGTTACGGGTGTTGCTCTTGAAATTGTTAAACAGCTTGAATCTCAGCTTCTTATGAGACATTATAAGGGATTTTTAAGTTAATCAGATTTTTAAGGGTTTTTGGGTTGTCCCAGCTTTTGGGACATTCTCAAAATACCGGTTTTAATATATTTTAGGCTCAGTTGGGCTTGAAAGGAAGTATGTTTTTATGAAACTTATTCTTATAGGTTGTCCGGGCGCAGGTAAAGGCACTCAGGCAAAAAGGTTGTCTAAACATTTTAATATACCTCATATTTCAACCGGTGATTTGCTTAGAGAACAAATAGAGCTTAAAACCGAACTTGGAAAAAAGATAACAAATATTATGGACTCAGGTCAGCTTGTTCCTGATGAGATTGTAAGTAATATTTTATCTGAAAGATTGAAAAGAGATGACTGTAAAAAAGGATATATTCTTGATGGTTATCCCAGAAATTTGAGGCAGGCAGAGGGTTTGTCTGATATTATTGGCGAGGCTGATAAGGTTATATTTATTGAGGTTAATGAAGATGTTATTGTTGAACGTATGTCGGGAAGAAGAGATTGTCCGAAATGCGGTCAGATGTATCATATTAAACATAATCCTTCGAAAGTTTCAGGCGTTTGTGATGAGTGCGGTTCGGCTCTTATTCAGCGTAAAGACGATGAGGAGGATACCGTTAAAAACAGACTTAGGGTTTATCACGAAACTACTATGCCTATTATAAATTATTATGATAAAAAGGGGATTCTTTTTAGAGTTTCAGGAAATGGCGATATTGAAGAAATAACCTCTTGCTTGATAAAAACTTTGGAAGAAGCGTAAATTTATGGCTATTACTATTAAAAACAAAAAACAAATTGAATATATGAGAATTGCTGGTCGTATTACTGGTGAGGTACTTAATTTGTTGGAATCAAAGGTTTGCGAGGGAATTACCACTAAAGAGCTTGACAGGATTGCCGAAGAATATATAAGAGGGCAGGGCGCTGTTCCTTCATTTAAAGGTTACAGCGGATTTCCAGCTTCTATATGTACCTCTGTGAATGAGGAAGTTATTCACGGTATTCCGGGAAAGAGAAAACTTAAAAACGGCGATATTATAAGTATTGATGTTGGCGCTTATATTAATGGGTTTCACGGTGACGCCGCAAGGACTTTTGTTGTGGGTGAAGTTTCTTTAGAAGCAAAAAAACTAATTGATGTTACAAGAGAAAGCTTTTTTGAAGGGATAAAATTTGCCAAATCAGGTAATCATTTATATGAAATTTCATCTGCTATACAACAATATGTTGAATCAAACGGTTTTTCGATTGTACGGGAATATGTCGGTCACGGTATCGGCTCTGATATGCATGAGGCTCCTCAGATTCCTAATTATAAAACAGGCGGACGCGGACCAAGACTTTGTGAGGGTATGACCCTGGCTATTGAGCCTATGGTGAACGCAGGCGACTGTAAAGTTAAGGTTTTAGCCGATAAATGGACTGTTGTTACTAAAGATAAAAAATTGTCGGCTCATTATGAAAACACTGTCTTGATTACCGGCGGTGAGCCGGAACTTCTTACTTTTATTTAGGCTGGGGTGAGTTTTATGTATAGTAAAGGTCAGGTCGTATATTCGAAAAGCGGACGTGACAAAAGACGCCCTTTTATAGTTGTCGATTTTGACGGTCAATATGTATATTTGGTTGATGGTGAT
>CAOJPS010000215.1 GCA_948441255.1 uncultured Eubacteriaceae bacterium
GTGCTTACGCACTCGTAAAATATTTTTTTGTTACAATTTAAGTGTAATTACTATACTATAAACAAACAATACAATGTAATTATAAGTAAATTTTATCATATTGTCAAATACTTGTTGACAGTTTTTTTCAGTTGATATATAATATAGGAGGCGTCGCATAAAGGATATTAAAAAATAATTTTTATCCGCCAAACTTATTTATTTTTAATTGATTGCCTATGTATATATGTCCTCGTAGCTCAGCTGGATAGAGCACACGCCTCCTAAGCGTGGGGTCGGAGGTTCAAATCCTCTCGGGGACGCTGTCATACAAAGCAGCTGCCACATTAAGTCATAAAAGGCTCATTCCATAAAGGTTTGAGTCTTTTCTGCTTTCTTTCGCGTATAAGGAGGTATTTTTTTGAAACAATTTTTTTGCGGAAACAGAGAAAAACTAAGTAAAATTATAGACAACAAAAGCGTTATAATATTATTCGCGGGCAACGCCCCAACAAAGCGCGGCGATGAGAAATATCCCTTTTCTCCCGACCGAAACTTCTACTATCTAACAGGACTTGACAACGAGAATTTAATATATCTGGCATACAAAAATGATTTAGAATTTCACGAATATCTGTTTATTGAGAGAACAGACCTTTCAGAGCAAAAATGGACAGGAGAAACAATAGGAAAAGACAAAGCCAAAGAAAAATCCGGAATTTCTCATTTTAAATACATTGATGAATTTAAGAAAACACTGTCAAATATAATATTCTCAGAGAGAATCGAAAATGTTTATCTTGATTTGGAAAACAGGGAAATGAAAAGCTATACCCCAGCTTTTGATTTAGCCGAAAAAATCATAAAAAATTATCCCTATATATCAATAAAAAACTGTTATAACGATATAGCCGGACTAAGAAAAATAAAACAGCCTTTTGAAATTGAACGCATAAAAAAAGCGATTAACATAACAAAGGACGGAATATTGCTTATGATGAAAAATTCAAAGGCTGGTATGTATGAGTATGAAATTGAGGCATATTTTGATTTTGCCGTAAAAACCGGCGGAGCCAACGATTTCGCTTTCAAATCCATAGCGGCAAGCGGAAAAAACGCCGCCATTCTCCATTATTCAAAAAACAACCGTAAAACAGAGGAAAACAATCTAATTCTCTTTGATGTAGGCGCTCAATTTGAGTATTATAACAGTGATATTACAAGAACTTTTCCCATAAACGGTAAATTTACCGAAAGACAAAAAACCATTTATAACATAGTTTTAAGAGGACAAAAAAGGGTAATAGAAAGCATAAAACCCGGAATCCCTTTTAGTACACTCAATAAAATTTTAAAGGAATTTTATTTTGATGAACTCAAAAAAATAGGTTTAATAGATAAAAATGGAACTATTGACGACATTTCAAAATACTACTATCACAATGTAAGCCATATGCTTGGTCTTGAAACCCACGACGCCGGAAGACATAACGAGGGAATTTTAAAAGAGGGAATGATTTTCACTGTCGAACCAGGACTTTATATAGAAGACGAGGAAATAGGAATACGAATAGAAGACAATATACTTGTCACAAAAGATGGCTGCGAAGTTCTTTCAAAAGATATTATAAAAGAAATCCCTGATATTGAGAATTATATGTCAAACACGAGCGATAGATTATGAGTATGCTTGAGGAAGAACTGTACACTCCTGTAAAAAAATATTTTGAGAGAAAAGGTTTTGAAATAAAGGGAGAAATAAAAGACTGCGACATTGTCGGCATAAACGGAGAAACAATTCTCATTGTGGAACTCAAAAGAACCTTCAGCTTAAAATTAATATATCAGGCAATGGAGCGGCAAAAAATAACAGACCTTGTATATGTGGCTATTCCACGCCCAAAAAGCTTCAAACCAAAAGAAATAAGTCCTATGCTCAATCTTTTAAAAAAAATCAATATAGGACTTATAGTTGTAAGCTTTGGGACGAAAAGAACAATAGTTCAAATCATTTCTAACCCTTCGCTAAAAAATAAAAAAGAGAAAATAAACTATAGCAGAAGGAATGATGTACTTTATGAGTTTAAAGAAAGAAAAGGTGATTTTAATATTGGCGGAAAAAACAAAACAAAAATAGTAACCGCCTATAGGGAGAAATCCATAGAAATAGCCTGCTTTCTAGAACTCCTCGGAAAAAGCGGAGGAGCCAATTTAAAAAAGTTAGGCTGTGACAAAAACTCAACATCAATTATGTACAATAATTTTTATGGCTGGTTTTCAAAAATCTCAAAAGGAATATACACATTAACAGAAAAAGGAGAAAACTATTTAAACGGAGAAGAATGCGTCGATATAATAGAATTTTACAGAAAAGAGGCTAAAAAAAATGTTCAAAATATCAAGAAATGAGAAGTGCTGGTGCGGAAGCGGCAAAAAATATAAAACTTGTCACGAAAGAAGCGATGAGGAAAAACTTGGAAAATATGTTTCTGACGGCTATATTATCCCTGATAAAAGCCTCATATTAAACCCCGAGCAAATAGAAGGAATACGAAAAAGCGCCAAACTTTCAATCAAAATAATGGACGAAATCGACAAATTTGTAAAAGAAGGTGTTACGACAGAAGAAATAAACACCCTTGTCCACAAAATGACTACTGACGCTGGAGCAATCCCTGCCACTCTCAACTATGAGGGTTTTCCAAAAAGCGTATGTACTTCAATAAACAACGTAATATGCCACGGAATCCCTGACAGCACAGTTCTCAAAGACGGCGATATTATGAATGTAGACATAACCACCATTTTAAACGGATATTATTCCGATATGAGCAGAATGTATATGATTGGCAATGTTTCCAAAGAAGCGAAAAGGCTTGTAGAAGTAACAAAAGAGTGTATGTTTGCCGGAATTAACGCCGTAAAACCATACACCCCCGTAGGAGAAATCGGCAATGTAATAAATGATATAGCCGACAGAGAGGGATATTCCGTAGTGCGTGCCCTAAGCGGTCACGGCGTGGGGCTTAAATTTCACAATGATCCAATTGTCGAACATTTCAGAACCAGCCAAAAAACAATGATTATGGTTCCAGGAATGGTATTTACAATCGAGCCTATGATTAATCAAGGCACATTTGACTGCGAGGTTCTTAACGACGATTGGACAGTAGTCACAAAAGACGGAAAACTTTCGGCACAGTGGGAACATACCGTTCTCGTCACAGAAACAGGAGTGGAAATCATAACAGAATAAAATTCGGAGGAATACAAATGGAAAAAATAAAGTTATGGCAAAATGACAAAATACCTTTTTTCAGCAAAACTCTCAATACAGAAAATAATACAAACACACCATATATCACCCCATTCATAATAAATGACAAAAAAAAGCGTCCGGCGATGATTATAATCCCCGGCGGAGGATATACCCATAGAGCGGAACACGAGGGAGCGCCAATAGCGAAATGGCTCAATGACAGAGGAATAAATTCATTTGTGGTTGATTATAGAGTGGCGCCATACAGTTACCCCGTTCCCCTTATCGATGTAAAAAGAGCTGTTAAGTATGTAAGATTTCACGCCGAAAAATTTATGATACACCCCGATAAAATAGGGATTATGGGATTTTCAGCCGGAGCGCATACAGCCTGCTGCGCCGCCGAATATTTTGACGATATGGAATACGAACCTGAAGACGATATAGACAAAACCTCCGGAAAACTCAACCTATGTGTTTTGTGCTATCCGGTCATAACAATGAAAGAAGAATTTTGTCACATAGGCTCAAAGGAAAGAATAACAGGAGGAAATAAAGAACTTGAAAAAAAATTATCCTGTGAGGATAATGTAAGAAGCGATATGCCTCCAACATTTATATGGCATACATTTGAGGATAAAAGCGTACCTGTAAGAAACTCTCTGGAACTCGCCGTTTCCCTTAAAGAAAAAGAAGTTCCTTTTGAACTGCACATATATCCCGAAGGCCGTCACGGTTTAGGCATAACAAAGTGTACAGATATTGAGGGGGTAAACAAATGGACAGAAAGCTTTGAGAACTGGCTCAATAGAAATAATTTTATTTAGCAAAGCATTCGCTTTGCTAAACAAAAAATAGCGGCGGTGATTTCACCGCTATTTTTTTAACAGCGAAACGCAGTTTCGCACGA
>CAOJPS010000216.1 GCA_948441255.1 uncultured Eubacteriaceae bacterium
CAAGATGCCGAACAAGCTGTTCTTGGCTGTATGCTTTTTGACAATGACGGAGTAAGTGTAGCATTTGAAAAACTAAAAGGCACCGACTTCTACCGCCCTGACCATAAAATAATATTTGAGTCTATAATTGAGTTATTCAGTGAAAATACTCAAATTGACTTAATTACACTAAAGAATAATCTTGAAAAAAAAGGGCTTTTAGAACAGGTAGGAGGAATATCATATCTTGCTGCCCTTGCGGGAACTGTCGCCACAAGTGCCAGGATAAACGATTACATAAAGATTGTTTACGAAAAGTCTATATTACGTAAACTTATAAAAGCATCCGCAACAATTTCCGAAAAAAGCTATGACGCTCAAGATAATTTAGATGATATATTAAATACAGCAGAGCAAAGTATTTTTTCAATTCTTCAAAACCAAAAATCAGAAGATTTCACTCATATAAATGATATATTAATTTCAACAATAGATAAAATTGAAGAAATATACTATTCATCAGAAAAAATCACTGGCATAAAAACCGGCTTCAATGATTTTGACTATAAGACAGCAGGACTTCATCCCTCTGATTTGATATTGATAGCGGCAAGACCGTCAATGGGTAAAACGGCGTTTGCTTTAAATATAGCACTTCACGCTGCCGTTGAGGAAAAAATTCCAACAGCTATTTTCAGTCTTGAAATGTCAAAAGAGCAGCTTGCCAATAGATTAATATGCTCACAGGCGATGATAGACGCTCAAAAATTGAGAACTGGCGGTTTAAATTCAGAAGATTGGGAAAAAATAGCTCAAGCTACAGGTGAAATTTCCGAATCACCCATATATATAAACGATGTTCCTGGAATAAACTCAATGCAGCTTAGAGCAATGTGCCGAAAACTAAAACTTGAATCAGGTCTAGGACTTATAATAATAGATTATCTTCAACTTATGAGTGGTCACGGCAAAAATGATTCCAGACAGCAAGAAATTTCTGAAATATCACGTTCATTAAAAGCAATAGCCCGTGAAATGGATGCTCCTATAATAGCATTATCTCAGTTAAGCCGTGCTTGCGAAGCAAGAGCTGACCATCGTCCTATGCTTTCCGACCTCCGTGAATCTGGGGCAATAGAGCAAGACGCCGACCTTGTAGCATTTCTCTATAGAGATGAATACTATAACCCTGATACTGAAAAGAAAAATCAAGCGGAAGTAATCATAGCAAAACAAAGAAATGGTCCTGTAGGAACTATAGACTTAGTATGGCTTGGAACATATACAAAATTTGTAAACATGGAAAAAGAATTTTAAAAAATATATCAAATTTAATATTTATCTATTACAAATTTTTACTTAAGGAAATACCGCATAATTCAAAAAATAAAAATAGTTTTTTAACTTTAATGAAACACCGACAAATTAAAAAATTATTTTTAATATCTTTTGTTCGGTGTCTCATTAAACTCTCTAAATGCCTGCATTAATATAACGTGAGTTCGATGAAAATTTATGATTAATGAAACCTTTTTTATCGCAAAGGCTGGTCGCAAAGCTATGCTTTGCTGCTCGCCTATGCAGACCGGAATTCCAAATCTCCAAAAGTGTTCTTGAAGTATTAAAAATCTTGAGGTTTTATCTCAAACTCCACAAACTTTTGTGCGAAACAGTGTTTCGCCGCTTTTCTTGTTATTTTGGGTCGAACTCACTTTATTGTATAATGAAAAAACTTAAAAAGAAGTAAAATATTTTTTTACCGTTATTCAAGTTCTTTCACTATAATTCATCAAAAATCCCATTGAATTTTTTTATTTTTTTGTCAAACGCACATAAAAACAGTCTTTGCATATGCTAATTTCCAAATTCTTTTAGTAATAATTGACAAACTCATAGTTGCTTATTTTTATATTTCTATGCTGTTTAGGTAAATTGTTGGATTTTTATAGTGATATTTATTTTTATGCAAAATATTACTATAAAAAATAAGAGTGGAACGATGCAAACTGTTTCCACTCTTATTTTTTATATACTTGTTTAAAAACATTGAAATTAATCAAAAAGTTTAATTTTTGGTTATTATAATTATTTAGAGTATAAATACTCTCCATTTATGTATATGTCACTTACAGATGTAGAGGTAGAATAGAAGCTATCTATGTAATATTCAAATCTAAGATTATTTTTTCCTGTAGATGAAATAGCTTCTGCCGGTACTTCTATAGTTGTAGAATCAGATTTATAATCGCAGTTTATAATAGATGTATTTAATCCACCGATACAATTTTCACCACAGTAAATGGATATAAAATGATCGTTAGAGTTATATAATGGTATATCTCCTTCAATTAATTCAGAATATGCGCTAATTTCAATTACATCTCCAGCGTGAAGCTCAAAATCTGATTCTCTTGTAGAATATCCAGGATTTGAAGGATTAGGAACAGAATTAAGTTCACCATAAATATCAACATATCCTTTTTCGTCACTTGTGTAGCTTGAATAAGTACATTCCCATAAAGCATATAAATCATTATTAGAAGCGGCAAAAATTATACTTGTATTTGCGGTTAAAGTTAAAATTAAGCATAAAATGATAAATTTAAAATTTTTCATAAAAATTCCTCTCTTTCGTTAGTAATAATATTTTAAAATAATTAATTAATTTGTTATAGGTATAGTGTAAGAATATACTGATTTAATATAATTAAATGGTATTTTAACGTGAGTTCAACGAAAAATTACAGTGAAACTCAGCGAAACGTAGTTTCGTGCGAAAGTTTTTGTCAAACTTTTTTCAAAAAGTTTGCGGAGTTTGAGGCGGAGCCTCAAGGTTTTTAACGCTTCAAGAGTATTTTTGGAGGTTTGGAACCTTTTTGCGATAGAAAAAGGTTCCATTAGTTATAAAATTTCATCGAACTCACGTTATTTTAATCACCATAAAGTAGTGATTAAATATAACCATTTGTGACTATTATAAACAATATATATCGTTCATACGAGTGACTATTCTGCTGATAGCTTATTATATATTGGTTATTTTTAATATCAAATTGTTCAGTATATCTTAAAATGTCTTTATAAAGAATTTAATAGCTATTAATCCAATTATAAACAAATAAAGAATTTATAATGATATAATAACACTAACCGTTATAAATGTCAATAAATATTTTATAATAAATTATATTATTTTTAAACTTAATCATTATATTTATATTATTATAATAAAATAATAATTTCGTCTTATGGTAATAGTATCGCTTAATTTAACTATACATTTTAAAATTAAATTAATTTTTGAAACATATTTTCCATAAAAGTATTACGGTTTTTATAAGTAAAAACTTATTAAACAAGGATATTTTTAGTAATTTTTTAAATTTAAAGTATATTTACACAATTATTGAAAAAGAAAAAAATTATGAAGATAACAATAGAAAAATATTTACCTACACAGAATGGAAATGTAAAAATAAGCAACTATAAGTTTATTAATATTCTACTGTATGTACTTGAAAATGGCTACAAATGGAGGGAAGTGCTAAAAGAATTTGGAAATTGGCATATAATATAGTAAAATCACTTAAAAGATCTCACACAAGAGATAGCTGTTCTTTATATTGCAAAGCAAGCAATAAGTGCATCGTCAAAAGAACTAAAATTAGGCAAAATTTTTCGAAAGGTATTCTTTAACCAATTCCAAAAATGCTCAATAGGATTTAGTTCAGGAGAATATGCGGCAGAAAAATTACAAAATATTTAAGGAAACACCGCATAATAACAAAAACAATTTCTGAAAATTCTTAAGGCAATACCGCACAATTATGATTTCATAGATTTTGATGATATTTTCCATTGCTGTGTCAAAGTCTCTTATCATAGGCTACGACTATGATTGCGAGCCTTTTCCTTGCACTGAAAAATATCGTCTAAAATCTATTTTATCGAATTATGCGGTATTGCCTTAAAAATAAAAAAACTCAAGAAATATTCCTGAATTTAGAGATATTACTACCGCAATGGCAAACTTAATTAAGCCGATTGAAATTTTCTATCAGCCAAATATAAGTTTGCCAGAGCAAACATCATATTTAATTTTTGGGTTTGCTTTTTAAGCCCTCGGTATCGTGTCTTTCGATAGCCAAA
>CAOJPS010000217.1 GCA_948441255.1 uncultured Eubacteriaceae bacterium
GAAACGGAAGAAGATTTAATTGGTATAGCTAAGCTGTCTTCGGCTATTGTTGATAAATATTATGAGATGCCGAAAGAAAAGAGAACAAGAGGAGTTTCTGTTGTTGTGAGTTCTTCCTGTTTTGTTCCAAAGCCATTTACCCCGTTTCAATGGTTTCCGCAGCCGACTTTTAAAGAATTTATGGAAAAACAAAAGATTGTTAAGACAAGTATGGAAAAAAAACAAGTGAAATTTAATTATCACGAGGTTCAATTGAGTTCTATGGAGGGAGTTTTGGCGAGAGGGGATAGACGTGTTGCCAAAGCTATTGTCAGGGCTTGGGAAAAAGGAGCTAAATTTGACGGCTGGAATGATTTTTTTAAATATGATATCTGGACTGAAGCGTTTGAGGAAGTTGGTTTGGATATGGCTTTTTACGCAAATAGACAAAGAGAGTATGATGAGATATTGCCGTGGGACTTTATTTCTATTGGGGTTTCAAAGAAATTTTTTATTGATGAAATGGAAAAGGCTTTAAAAGGAGAAATTACTCCTAATTGCAGAACGAAGTGTGCTATGTGCGGCGCTAAAAGTTTTGGCGGAGGTGTGTGTTATGAAGTATAGGATTAAATTTGCCAAGGTTGGCAATATTTGTTTTATAGGTCATTTGGATTTGCTTAAAGTTTTTCAAAGAGCTATAAAACGTGCTGAATTGCCTATCGCTTATTCAAACGGCTTTAATCCTCATCAGATTATTGGTTTTGCGCTTCCTTTGCCTTTGGGTATGTCTAGTGTGGGAGAATATGTTGATTTTGAACTTAAATATGAAATTGATATAGAAACTATAATGACAAGCCTTAATAATACTATGCCGGAAGGAATAAAAATTATTGACACAAGGAAATTTACAGATAATGATAAAAGCTGTGCGGCAGAGGTTGTCGCGGCTTTGTATGAAATTTATCTTCCTAATTGTATTGAGAATTTTTCTAATGTCATTAAAGATATGCTTTCTTTGGATAAACTTGAAATTGGAAGGACGAGCAAGCGAAAAACAAAAATTGTTGATATTAAAGGCGACATATTTTTTATTGAGGAAATTTGCGGAAGTGCTGAGGGAACCTCCTTTAAAGCGCTTATATCAGCAGGAAGTCAGCAAAATCTTAAACCAGAACTTCTTGTGAAATATATATATGGATATATTAAAATGAGTTATGAACCACTAAAGGTTATATATAAAAGAATTGAATTATTTAAAAAAGATGCCAGCGGAAAATTTTTGTCTTTATAAATTCTTGGAGGTGTTTTTTTGATAAGAATTTTAGTGGATTGTTTGTCGAATTTTTATCGTACAGCTGTTATTGAAAATGGAGAATTGGTAGAACTGGTTATAGAAGAAAAAGAAAAAGATTTTTCTGTTGGAAGTATATATGCGGGCGTTGTTAAGAAAATTTTGCCGAGCCAGTTTGCTTTTATTGATATTGGAGATTCGAAAAATACTTTTTTATATCTTATTGATGGCAAAGAAAAAAATATTTTTGAATATAATGATGTGAAAAAGCAAAATGAACTGAAAATTAAATGTGGTCAGGAACTAATTGTTCAGCTTGTCAAAGAAGGTACTGAAGAAAAATGTCCTGTTGTAAGCAGTATGATTACTTTTTCGGGCAAATATATAGTTCTGCTTTTTAATGACAGATGCGTGAATGTTTCAAAAAAGATTTCTGACGAAAAAGAAAGAAATAAACTTATTGAGCTAGGAGAAAAAATTGTTTCTAAGTATTCTCTTGATTTTGGTATTATTATGCGTACAGACTGTGTTGATGTAGGGGAAGATATTATTTTTGCGGAGGCTGACGCTCTTGTTGAAAAATATAGTGAAATTATTAAAAAAGGTACTTTTTATAAAGCGCCTTTTGAACTTTATAAGGCTGAAAGTGAAACAGACAGAATTATTAAAGATTTGATGAAAAGCGATACTGACGAAATTATAATAAATGAAAGTTCTGTTTATGATAATTTTGTAAATGAATATTCAAATAGAGGAAAAGTAATTTTTTATAACAATCCTGTCCCCTTGTTTGATAATTTTTTTGTTGAAAAGCAAATTGAAAAAGCACTTCACAATAAAATATGGCTTAAAAGCGGAGGATTTATTGTTATTGATTATGCGGAAGCGTGTATTGTTATTGATGTTAATTCAGGAAAATGTTCTGCTAAAAGTCATAGGCAAACGGTTCTTAATACAAATATTGAGGCGGCTAAAGAAGTGGCAAAGCAGATTAGACTTAAAAATTTGTCGGGTATGATTATTATTGATTTTATTGATATGAAATTTTCAGAAGATAGAAAAAATGTTAGAGGTATACTTGAAAATGAGGTAAAAAAAGACAGAGTTGGGGTTACTGTTGTTGGTATGACGGAGCTTGGTCTTATGCAGATTACAAGAAAAAAAGTTCGTCAGCCTATTTTTAAAATATTGACTTGTAAATGCCCCGCTTGCGGAGGAAATGGGTTTATTTTTAATGAGAGATTTATTTCGGAAAAAATAAAAAATGAAATATGTTCTGTTTTTTCTTCAACAATTTATAATAAAGTTGTTATACATTCAAATCAAAAGGTTATTGACGCTTTTAAAGGAAAAAATGACGAATATAAAATTATTGAGGAAAAATTTGGAGGGGAAATAGTTTTTGATATTGTAATGACCCATAAATTGGATTATTATAAATTAGATAAATTTAAAGAAAATTAAGATGTTTTACGTATATTTTTTATAGGGAAACGCTGTAATTGGTGTTTTCACTTAATGAAAGGATTGTATTATTATGAAAAAGCAAAAATTTTTTGTAAAATCTTTTATGTTTTTTTTATGCTGTATCTTTGTTTTTGGAATGTCTTTGTGTTCCGCTGGAGCTGATGAGAAAAACTTGAATAATAATGAGAAGTTTAGGGGAGTTTGGGTTTCTACGGTTTATAATATTGATTATCCAAGTAAACATACAACAAATTCTTCTGAACTTAAAAAAGACGCTTTGGAGATTCTTGACGATTGTTCGTCAATGGGATTTAACGCTGTTATTTTACAGGTTAGGCCAACTGCCGACGCTTTTTATAAATCGGATATATTTCCGTGGAGTAAATTTATATCTGGTACAGAGGGAGTTGCTCCTGATGATGATTTTGACCCTCTTTTATTTTGGGTTGAAGAGGCTCATAAAAGAAATATGGAAATTCACGCTTGGATAAATCCTTATCGTGTTACGGAAACTGTTGATGGCGATAAAGACGCTTTAAGCGAAAAATCCGTTGAAAGTCCAGCTAAAATTAATCCTGATTATATTGTTAAATATACGAATAGTAATGGAAAACACGGCTACTATTTTAATCCAGCATTACCAGAGGTGCGTCAGCTTATTATTGACGGAGCTGTTGAAATCGCGGAAAATTATGATGTTGACGGAATACATATTGATGATTATTTTTATCCAGGAACGGATTTTGAGGATTCTGCCGCTTTTGAAAAGTATGGCGAAGGTTTTTCATCTAAAGATGATTGGAGGAGAAATAATGTTGACACCTTTGTTAAGGAAATGAATGAACAGCTTCACAAAGTTAATTCGGATATTCAGTTTGGCGTTAGCCCTTCAGGCATTTGGGCTAATAAATCATCAAATCCTTTGGGAAGTGATACAAGGGGATTTGAATCGTATAATTCTGTTTATGCTGATACAAGAAAATGGGCTGAAGAAGGCTGGATTGATTATATTGCTCCGCAGATTTACTGGAATGTGGGTAAATCGGGTTCGGATTATGAGATTATTTCAGATTGGTGGTGTGATGTTGTTAAAAACAGTAAAACCAAACTCTATATTGGTATGGCAGATTATAGGGCAGTTGGAGCTGACCAGTCAAATCCTTTTTACAATGGAAATGAGATAAAAAAACAAATGGAAATGAATGCCGCTAATGAAATAATTAAGGGAGAAATACATTTCGCTTATAACAGTACTAAAAAAGTTCCTGAATTGAAAAATAAAATTATTGCTCAATATTGTGGCAAAGTTGATAATACCGTAAAAAACGATGAGAT
>CAOJPS010000218.1 GCA_948441255.1 uncultured Eubacteriaceae bacterium
GCACTTCTTTGCGGCACATATTAAAAAGGCTTGACCTAAATTTTATAAGGCAAAATTGCGTTTTGCCGGAGAAAAATTAAAATTATCGGCTAAATTAATTATAATCGTATTGTTTTTAAATTGCCAAAAAATATGTTCTTACATCAAAAAAATTTATGAAACAAACGTGTTAAAGCAATACCGCGCAATTCAATAAAAAACATTATCTATAGCAATTCGCAAAATTTTTAGGGCGAACCAATAAAAAAATCACTTACAGCAATTCCGGTATAGATAGAAAAAGAATATTTTATTCTTATATTTTAGCGAAAGGTGTTTTGCTCTTTAAACACCGAAAGCGTTAAGAAATATTGAATAAAATGTTTTTTCTATCCTCTGTTTATTCTGGTATTGCTATAATATACCAAATTTTTTAAGATTTTATTGTTTATTTTTTTATTGGTTCGCTGTAATTTAATTATAACTTAAGAAAGGAATTTTCCTGATGAATAATAAAGATATTTATGAAAGCCCTCTCAATTCCAGATACGCAAGCAAAGAGATGAAAGAACTTTTTTCTCCCGACAAAAAATTCAAAACCTGGAGAAAACTTTGGATTACTCTCGCTCAAGCGGAAAAGGAATTAGGACTCAACATTACCGATGAACAAATTGAGGAACTAATTAAATTTAAAGACGACATTAATTATGAAGTCGCCGCTGAAAGAGAAAAAGCAGTCCGACACGATGTTATGGCTCATATTTTCGCTTATGGAACACAGTGTCCCAAAGCCAAGCCAATTATACACCTGGGAGCGACAAGCTGTTATGTAGGCGATAATACAGATATTATTATTATGACGGAAGCTATGAAAATTATTCGTTTAAAAGTTTTGTCCGTTATATCCAAGCTTGCCGATTTCGCTATGGAATATAAAGATATGCCGACATTAGGTTTTACGCATTTTCAGGCGGCTCAGCTTACAACTGTCGGAAAACGGGCGTGCCTTTGGATTCAAGACCTTATGATGGATATTGAAAGTATTGATTTTTGTCTTGACAGCGTCAAGCTTTTAGGCTCCAAAGGTACAACAGGCACTCAGGCAAGTTTTATGGAGCTTTTTGACGGCGATGAGGAAAAAGTTAAAAAACTTGACCTCCTTATTGCTGAAAAGCTTGGCTTTAAAGGAGTTTTCCCTGTTTCCGGACAAACCTACTCAAGAAAACTTGACAGTATTTTCGCTAATGTTCTTTCAGGAATAGCTCAAAGCTGCACAAAATTCTCAAATGATATGAGGCTTTTGCAGCACCTTAAAGAAATGGAAGAGCCTTTTGAGAAAGAACAGGTTGGTTCTTCGGCTATGGCATATAAAAGAAATCCTATGCGTTCCGAAAGAATCGCCGGTTTGTCAAGATATATTATAGCAAATACTCTCAATCCGGCTATAACTTCCGCCTCTCAATGGTTCGAGAGAACTCTCGACGATTCCTCAAATAAAAGAATAGCCATTCCTGAGGCCTTTTTAGCGGCAGACTCCATACTTAATATTTATATTAACGTTGCCGACAATCTTGTGGTATATCCCAAAGTTATAGAAAAACATATTATGGAAGAACTTCCGTTTATGGCAACCGAAAATATTATGATGGACGCTGTTAAACTTGGAGGCGACCGTCAGGAACTTCACGAGAAAATCAGAACACACTCAATGGAAGCCGCTAAAGTTGTTAAAACTGAAGGAGGAAAAAACGACCTTATAGAGAGAATTGTAAATGACCCTGCTTTTGGGCTTACAATAAATGATATCAATAAAATACTTGCTCCCAAAAATTTTATAGGGCGAGCGCCGGGACAAGTTAAGGAATATATTGAACAGCAGGTTAAACCTGTTATCGAGGCAAATAAAAATGTTTTAATAGGTCATTCCGAACTGACCGTATAGGAGGAATTTATAATGGTTAAAGCTATCGTTGGAGCTAACTGGGGCGATGAGGGAAAAGGCAAAATTACGGATATGTGTGCCTCTGAATCTGATATTGTAGTCAGATTTCAAGGGGGCAGCAACGCCGGACACACTATAATAAATGATAAAGGAAAATTTGCTCTTCATCAGCTTCCTTCGGGCATTTTTCACGAAAATATTTTAAATATCATAGCAAACGGCGTTGCCCTTAATATTGATTATCTTATGAAAGAAATCAAAACCGTTAAGGACGCCGGAGTTAATTTTAAACTGCTTATTTCTGAAAGAGCGCAGGTTCTTCTTCCTCACCACGTTTTGCTTGATGAATATGAGGAAGAAAGGCTTGGAGATAAAAAATTCGGTTCCACCAAATCGGGGATAGCGCCTTTTTATTCAGATAAATATTCCAAGATTGGCATTCAGGTTTGGGAATTATACCATAAAGAACGTCTGAAAGAAAAACTTAAAGGTATGTATGAAAAAATAAACGTTCAGTTCAAATATCTCTATAACAAACCGGAAATCGACTATAATGAGGTTTTTGACATATTATGCGGATACGCCGAATCTATCAAGGATAACGTTGCCGATACCGCCGGCATTTTAAGAAAAGCTATAAAAGAAGGAAAAAATATTCTTCTTGAAGGTCAGCTTGGCGCACTTAAAGATACAGACCACGGAATATATCCTTATGTAACAAGTTCCTCTACTTTAGCCGGCTATGCCGCTGTAGGCGCGGGAGTTCCTCCTCACGAAATAAAAAATATCGTCGTTATAACAAAAGCATACTCAAGCGCTGTAGGAGAAGGACCTTTTGTTTCCGAAATTTTTGGCGAAGAAGCGGACGAATTGAGAAAAAGAGGCGGCGACGCCGGCGAATTCGGCGCTACCACAGGAAGGCCACGCCGGGTAGGTTTCTTCGACGCCGTAGCGACTCGTTATGGATGTGAAGTTCAGGGCGCTACCGAGGTTGTTATGACTTGTCTTGACGTTTTAAGCTACCTTGATGAAATTAAAGTCTGCACTGGATATGAGGTTGACGGAAAGGAATACAAAGACTTTCTCACCACGGAATATTTATATCAGGCAAAACCCATTTACACCACTTTAAAAGGATGGAACACCAACATACGCGGAATTGATTCCTTTGACAATCTTCCAAAAGAAGCGAAAGATTATGTCGCTTTTATAGAAAAAGAACTTGGAGTTAAAATATCTATGGTTTCAAACGGCCCTAAAAGAGATGAAATTTTAATCAGATAAATTGTAGGAAACACCGCACAAAGGCTATTAAAAATAATTTTTTGAATTATACGGTATTTCCTATATTGGAACAATAAATAGGAAATACAAAATGAGGGCTGCAAAATGGATACTGACGAAATGCTTCGGCAAATTTTATCCGCTATTGACCGAGGTTTCTCATCTTTAAAACGAGAGGTTGCTGATTTAAAACAAGATGTTTATGATTTAAAACAAGATGTTGCTGATTTAATATGGTTTGAAACGGACCTAAAAGAACGTGAGTTCTATAAAAAATTATGATTCTTGGAACCTTTTTCTTTCGCAAAGGCTGTTCGCAAAGCTACGCTTTGCTGCTCGCCTATGCAGCTGGGGACTCCACAAACATAGTCAGTGCTTTTGGCTTTGCCAAAAGCCGGCTTACGCCGTCCGCACTTCTTTGCGGCACATATTGAAAAAAGTTTGACAAAAACTCTTGTGCGAAACTACGTTTCGCGGTTTTTTTCATCGAACTCACATTAAAAAAGATAAAATTTTAATCAGATAAATTATATTGGAACAATAAATTGAAAAAACAAAAGGAGGGTTGTAAAATGGATACTAACGAAATGTTTCAGCAAATTTTATCTGCTGTTGGCAATTTAAATCAAGGTTTCTCATCTTTAAAACAAGAGGTTTCTGATTTAAAACAGGAATTTTCTGGTTTAAAACAAGAGGTTTCTGATTTAAAGCAAGATGTTTCTGATTTAAAGCAAGAGGTTTCTGGTTTAAAACAAGATGTTTCTGGTTTAAAACAAGAGGTTTCTGGTTTAAAACAAGATGTTTCTGGTTTAAAACAAGATGTTTCTGGTTTAAAACAAGAGGTTTCTGGTTTAA
>CAOJPS010000219.1 GCA_948441255.1 uncultured Eubacteriaceae bacterium
TTGAAAAATGCCAAAAGCAAGCGGATATAAACAATCAGAATATTCAAAATATCAACACTCAAATTTCTGAGAAAAAGGAAATCATAAAATCATGCTGTACGTATTGGCAGTACAAACCTGTTATTGCGGAATTATGGAAAATAAGACTGACTGATGAACGGGAAAAATATAAGGCTGAAAATCAATTTAAAATTGACCGGTATAACAAAGCTGTCGAGATAATGAACCGCAATAAGAATCCTAATGGGACAGTGCCGGAAACCGCTGACTTAAATCTCGAAATTGAAAAGCTTAAAACTCTGAAAAATAATATTCTGATAAGGCAAAACAAGGTTAAAGCCGAGTTATCATCTTATGAAAATCTGAAATATAATATTGAGCGGATTTTAGATAATAATATTTCAAATGAGTGCACAGAGAAAACTGCTAATAAAGAAAAATCTTTATAATTTTAATACCATATTTTTCACGTATAAAAGGATATGACAGAATTTATTATCTATCGTACCCTTTTATTAAAAATTTTGAATTATGTAAAATTAGTCATCAACCCATTCAATTTCACTTTCAACTTCCCAGAAGGTTTTTCCATTAAAAATTTTTAACATTTCGAACTGTTCAATAGGATAATCAGTATCTGAAATAGCTTCCAGGGGGCTTTAAATAATTATGTGTATTCAACAACTTTTGACAAATAATACAAACAAAATAATTTCTACAGCATTCGATAATTCAATTGTCGAATGACTAAATTAAAATTTAAGGAAAAAACCTCCGCAAGAATATTTTATCCAATAATGGGGATAATATTTATGCTTTTTCACATAAACAGGATAGAGCAATGCAGAGGTGCAACTCGAGCGGTTTATGTGGTTTTATACGAAATATTTCGGGAAAACCAAAGCGATAAACCTCGGGGTTTGGGGCAGAGCCCCAAATGCCTTTTAAGCGGATTTTTCCAATATTTCAGCAAATAATATTTTCAGCTGATTGATAACCAAATCCCAATTAGGATACTTTCGAGTCCATTTCTTTGCCACTTTTTCTGTGGCAAGATAAAGGATTTTTAATAAACTATCGTCAGTTGGAAATATTTTTTTATTCTTAGTAATTTTTCTGAATTGACTGTTAAGACTTTCAATTACATTTGTTGTATACATAATCTTTCTGATAAAATCAGGAAAAGCAAAGAAAGTTATTAAATCGTCCCAATTATCTTCCCAGCTTGAAACTGCGTTAGGATATTTACAACCCCATTTTTCTCTTAAAGCAATAAGTTCGTTTGTAGCCGCCTCTTCATTAACAGCGCCATAAATTTTCTTTAAATCCGCTACAAAAGCCTTTTTATCTTTATGAGGAATATATTTAATACTTGCTCTTATCTGATGAACGATACACTTTTGAATTTTAGCAAAAGGGTATACTGCGTTTATTGCTTCCTTAAAGCCTTTTAAGCCGTCTACGCAGAATATCAATGCTTTTTCCATACCTCTGTTTTTAAGGTCGTTAAGTATGGATAGCCAGAACTTACTCGATTCATTGGCTCCAATCCATATGCCAAGAACTTCTTTTTCTCCGTCCATATTTACTCCAAGTACAACATACGCGGCTTTAATAACTATTTGCTTATCTTCTCTTACTTTGTAATGGATTGCGTCCATAAATATAAAGGAATACGTTTTTTCCAAAGGTCTGTTTTGCCATTCTGTTACAAGCGGCATTATTCTTCCTGTGATATTTGATACTGTTTCAGCTGAAATTTCTACATCATAAAGCTCCTTTATTTGCTCTTTAATATCTGTTGTAGTCATTCCTTTTGCATACAGTGACAGAATTTTTTCATCAAGACCTGTAATATTGCGCTTATGCTTAAGTATAATCTGTGGCTCAAACTCTCCCTTTCTATCTCAGGCATATTTAATTCAACATTGCCAAGTTCGCTTTTTACTGTTCTTTTGGAATATCCGTTTCTTCTGTTATCGGTTGACTTTTCTGATATTTCATATCTATCGTAACCTAAATGGGCGTCCATTTCCGCCTCTAACGCTTCTTGTAATACATCGGCGAACATTTCTTTCATTGCCGTTAACACGTCGTTTGATGATTTGAAATTTTGTTCCTTTACATAATTTTTTAATAATTCTTTTGATACTTTTGTCATAATAAAATCCTCCTTATTTTTTTCAAATTTTTACATTTATCTTTATTTGCATTATTGTCAAGAAGGATATTTTTTATACTGTTTACACAAACTTTTTTAAAGGCTCCTTTCCAGTGAAATTTATTATCAGAAGGCTCTATTATATAAATTTCTAATACATAATCTTCATTTTCACAATAGCCTTGAATAAAATATTTCTTTTTGCAATATACAAAAAAACGTTCATCACCATAATATAAACCATCAATAAATTCTTGTGAATTACCATTTATCATTTAAAATTTACTCCTTTAAAATACTTCTTGTATAATTTAAATATTTCTTCTGTTATTTTTCGTGTTGTTCTTCCTTTAAAATTATTTTGCTTATATTCATATATATGAAGAATATTTTCTGAACAATTTCCATTATTAAGTTTTGGTTCTGGATGATATAGTGAAAGAACTTAAAAAGAAGTAAAAAAATTTATTTTACCGTTATTCAAGTTCTTTCGCTATAAGCTATTTCTTTAAATAAATAATGTTCTTTATCGTATATTCTCATTTTATGGAAAGTACCATTTGGTTTAAGTTTAATGTATGCTTTACTTGAGTGTGTTTCTTCCGGGTACCCTTTTTATTAAAAATTTTGAATTATTTATGTAAAATTAGTCATCAACCCATTCAATTTCATTTTCAACGTCCCAAAAAGTTTTTCCATCAAAAATAGGTGCGGCAAGAAATGAATTTAAGCACTTTTCAATTGTATCAGAATTGTATTCCCAAATATAGTCATCATTAGCAGGAATATATTGAAAAATTTCCATATGTACAGTATTATCTTCCGTATAACCTTGAAACCAATATTTTATGCCATTAAAGATATAAATTATATCCTGACAACTATATATAGTATCCAAAAAATCATTAGGATTTCCATTAATCATATACTAATCCCCCTAAAATATTTCTTATATTTATCTTTCATATCATTGGTTAACCTATGAGCTTTTGAACAATTAAATTTACCTGTGGGATTCTTGCTAAATTGTTCGTCATAAATGTGATAATGTAATATAGGAATATGATTATTTCCTGTTAAAGACTTTTCAGTATGATAGGCAATTTCAAAAAGTAAGACGTGATTTTTATCATAGAATCTCATCTCATGAAATGTACCATCTGGTTTAAGTTTAATATACGACTCACTTGAATGAGAAGACTCAGGAAGACTATGTTTTTCATTTATACCTTCTAATATTTTTACACCTTCAATATTACCAACAGTCTGATAAGTATAATATACCGATTTATCTTCACTGGTAGACTCACTAATATAGAAAAAAGGGAAATTTATAACTTTTGCCTTATAAAGATATAAACTTACAAGAAGTCTTACAACGCGACCATTACCATCTTCAAATGGATGAATAGATTTAAGGAAACACCGCATAATAACAAAATTCATTTGTGAGGGACGTCTGTTAATTTTGTATTTAATTTTCTTTCCATACTTATTTTTTACAACCGCGTTTTCTCTTTTTTCCGCTCCTATATAACCACTATCACCGTATACAAGATTTTCTTCACCTGTCAGCAATTCCTGTATAACTGTTACATCATGTACATTTGCCTCCGTTGATTTTACTGTATGTACTAATCCTGTCTGGCTGTCAACTCCTATATGCGCCTTATAGCCGAAATACCATGTGTTCCCCTTTTTTACAGATTGAGCGTCCTTATCTCGTTTTTTATCTCTGTTTTTCGTTGATGTTGGCGCCGCTATAATTGTTGAGTCTACTATAGTTCCTTTTTTTAGGAGTAATCCTTTACTGTTTAATATCTCTGTAACCTGTAAAAACATTTTTTCCTGTATGCCATTATTTACAAGTATATTCCGAAATCTTCCTATCGTATCT
>CAOJPS010000220.1 GCA_948441255.1 uncultured Eubacteriaceae bacterium
AGTAGGTGTTGTTTTTTTCTCTTTTTCTGTCTACTTTATTGACTATAGTCCAATTTTATCATACTGTGATTTATCAAATTCCGTACCGTATTGTGAGGAAATCATACGGCTGCAATAATATATCGCGCGTTTTATAAGAGAATAACCGGGATTAAACTTATTCTGAGCCTCTAAATTTAAAATAAGTTTAATTAACTCATTATTTTTCGAATCAGGAACAACAGCGTAAAATATAATGTCATAAGTAATTGTTCCCTCGGTAATAGAGTTGTCCTCTGTATTCATACCGATAATTTCATCCCGATTAACTGTTTCCTCCTCAATCTGAGGATTTCCCTCTATATACTTTTCAGCTATCTCATTTACGTTATAATTTTTATATTCCTCTAAACAGCTTTTCATAATCCAGGCAAGAATAATTTTAAACGATAATACTTTTTTACATAATTTATCAAATTCAGCCTGTTTCATTGCAAGAGCAATATTTTTAGCAAATTTGTTATCTTCAATCATTGGTATATAGCCTTTCAAAAAATATTTTTATATTTTAATTTTATTACATACTTAAAAATAAGTCAATTATTTTTGATTTTCTGAAATAAGGTTTAGAGTTTATAAATTATCTGTTTTACTATCATTTATAAAAACACAATATAGATAATCAGACAAAATCCGTTTTCAAAAAATATTTAATCTGAAAATCCATATTTTTTAATAGATTTCAGCTATTTTTGCACAATACTTTTTTCAAACTCGGATTTTTAATAAATTCTCAGCTATTTTTCTTTTATTATTTTCATAATTTTAAAAATATTTTTTTACAACATAACAACATATAATTAAAAAATTTTAAAGGAGGTCAAATAAATTTATGAATCCTGTAAAGGTTTCTTTAGACGCAAAAAAACGTACAGTAAAACCAAATGATAGAGATATAAAAACAATAAGCAGCACCATTCATAAAAATCCTGTTGAAATACCATTAGATACATTAGCTGATTGTGCAGGCAATAAAGGCTTCACATTTGCTCCCGCCATTTTTAATGGAAACAGACGAGCCGCTAATGTTTCAGAAATACAGCTTATATGTCTTGACTTTGACAATAAAGATTTAAAAATATCCTTTGACGAGGCATTGGACAGGTCAGAGAAACTTGATTTGCCAATCGCTTTCGCGTACGAAACATTCAGCTCGATAAACCGCAGCAAATTTCGTATTGTCTATAGATACTTTGAACCTATTGTCAATCAGAACTTTTATAAGATTATAATAAATATACTTTTTGAGCTTTTTCCTGAAGCTGACAGAGCCGCAAGTGACTGGAGCAGAATTTTTTTCGGAGGAAAAAAACTTCTTACAGATGTAAATTTAAAGACAATACATCCACAAAGATTGTTTTCATCTTTATATCAGCATTATTCAGAAAATACTAAAACAAAAGTAAAGAATATAGAAAAATTCGCGCTATCCAACAATATAGAGTTAATCAACAATACTTTTCATACGGATATAATCAATATTAAAACAGGAACAACTTTAGACGAGCCAGTAATATATAATAAAGATAATTCAAATCTTTTCCCTGACGAAACCTTTATCATATATCAGAACAACTCTAAAGCTATTAATAAAAAAATACAGTTTTCTGATACAAAAGTCAATCACATAACAAATAGTGACATTTATAACGGCTGTTCTTTATTAAGAGATTTCAAAGACGGAAAGAGATGGCTGTATTATCCTGAAATCTGGGGAATATTAACCAATCTTATACACATAAAAGGCGGCAAAAAATATTTCAAAAGTATAATTGACAGCTTATATAATTCAAATAAATCAATATATCCATATAATTATGAAAAATGGTATTCTAATATAAAACAGATAACAAACTGTCCTTACGCTCCGCAGCGATGTGAAAACTTTTGTCCTTACTCCGATTCCTGCAATCACAGTAAAAATATTATAACAACCTTAAAAACTCACAAAAATAAAATCACTGTTTTATATAACAAAATAAATTATATATCAAAAGAATAGGCAAGGAAAAAACTTTATTGCGCTGTAAAAGAAGCTATATCAGGCAATAATGACTATATTCACATAATAAACGCCCAACCAGGTATTGGAAAAACACATACTTATATAAAATGTATTAAAGAATCATCTGATAATTTCATTATAGCGGCGCCTACAAATAAATTAAAAGATGAGATATATACAAGATTATGTAAAGAAGGTATAAAAGCTATGGTCACGCCTGAACTCCCTACGGATATCGGAGAGGATAATATACAGAAATTAGAATATATGTATAAAAAAGGCGACATATTTGGTTACAGTAACTTTCTGAAAAAATTAGCAAATAACTACAGTAGCGTAAAAACGTACAAGAAACAGTTAAAAGAATCTATGACTTATCAAGGAAACATTATAACAACACATATAAGATTAATATCTCTTTTTAATGAAGAGACTATCAATAATCACACAATTATAATAGATGAAGATATTATAAAAACATTATATAGTACAGACAGTATTTCATATAAAGATATTTATTATTTATTAAGCAGAAATTATTTAAGTACCGCTGTCAAAAAAAGAATTAAATACTACTCTAAACTAAAAGATACCACAGATGGTATTTACAAAAAACATATAAGAGAAAATCCTATTGAGTTAAATATCACAGAGAAAAAAAATCTCGCTAACGACATAAATATAGAATTTAACCTTGAAAATTTTTTAAACGCGAAAGCTACAATGGCGGACAAAAAGGAGGTTCATTATTCTTGGATAAAAAATCTTCCAAGTAAAAAAATAATAATACTATCCGCCACCGCAAACCACCAAGTTTACGCCAACTTCTTTAAAAACAGGCAAATAAAATATTATAAAATCAACGAGGTAAAATATACCGGAAAAATAACTCAATGGACAAATTATTCTTACAGCAGAAAATGGATAGCGGAAAACAAAGAAAAATTTAATAACATTTGTAAATTATATGAAAACTGCAACAAAATTACATTTCTAAAATTCAGTGATACCGACAATGAATTACATTTTGGTAACACAGAAGGAAAAGACGGGTACAGTGAAAAAGACTTATTTATATTCGGAACGCCATTTCAAAACGAAATAGTTTACAAACTTATGGCGGCTTCAATGGACTATGACATTGATATAATAAACAATGAAAAATTAAATCACAGAGAAATTGAATACGCTAATTATAAATTTTACTTTTTCACTTATAAAGATGAGCTTCTAAGAAACTTGCAAATTTATTATATATCAAGTGAATTAGAGCAATCTATTGGGAGGGCTAGACTCTTAAATAAGAATAATAACGTGTACGTTTATTCTCAATTTCCCGCGAAACAAGCGGCTTTTATTGAGGATAACAGGGAGTTTAGCTAGGCATTTTCTTCATCAATGCTGAGGCGGCTGAAATTTACACGAAAATTTTGTAGGAGCTTATTTTAAGCTCCTACAGTTTTTTTATTAATAAAATTAATTACAGCCTGCTTTGTTATTTTCCAATTTTTACCCATTCTGTAACCTATAATTTCTTCAGACTTTAACAGCTTATATAAAGTATTTTTACCTATAAACAGAATTTCACAAACCTCGTCAGTGCTTAGTATCTCATTATAACCCTCTAACATTTAATTGCCTCCTTTAAAGATTTTTTAATTAAATGTTAGTCATTATCATAATTATTTTTATAAATAAGAATATATTTATTTTATAAAATCCGCTTTCAAAAAAATCAATCTTAAAAATCATCATTTTTTTATGTTTTTAATTTATTTTTTATAGTCACATTTTTCAAACTCGGATATAGCAAAAAACTAATAACTAAATTTATATCTTACAAAAACTATAATACTAATCACTTATTAATCATTTTGGAATATTTAGTTTGTTCTTCTTCTGATAATTTAAGAATATTCATAGCTTCTTTATCAGTTACATTTAAACTATCCAT
>CAOJPS010000221.1 GCA_948441255.1 uncultured Eubacteriaceae bacterium
ATTATTATATCAGTTCAGCTGTGTTTTGTTTTATTTTTTTATGCGGTTACCCTATCTTGGGTGCAGGGTAACCGCATAAAAATTTTTAAGCAAAATTCTCACCAAAAAACAATGTTTTATTTTGTGATTTTTACAATAATTCAATTAAAATACACTATGTTTTGTATTAAAATAAAGACTTAAAATTCAAAATGTCAATTTTGTTTCCATTTTATTGTAAATTATTAGGCAATATTTTTTATGCGGATGCCCTACACCCAAGAATTATATACTTGACAAATTTTTGCCTATGTAGTATAATTGAATAAAGATTCGCCAGAATAACTCATCCGGTAGAGTACTTCACTCGTAATGAAGAAGCGGAGGGTTCGAGTCCCTTTTCTGGCTTTATTATTTTAGGATATTTGTTTGTATTCAGAAGTTATTTTATAGCATACTTATGTATGTATTACATTAAAAACAAAAAAGTCTGGTTTTACTAGACTTTTTTGTTTTTAATGTAATACTATATAAATTTAAATAAAACAAATTTGTGATTATACCTTTTAGTATTAGGAGAAGTTTCATAGATTATTACGTTCGCGATTTTTCCGTCCTAATTTATATTTTTATTGTTTTATGCTAATTGTAGTAAAGTTATGAAATCATAATTGTGTGATTGATTTAAATTAATTATGTAAAAGGAGAAGTGTTTGTTGATTAGTTATGTTAAGGGCAATGTTGTTTATTTGTCAGAAAACTATATTGTTATTGAAAATAATGGAATTGGATATAATATACAAGTGTCGGAAAATACAATAAGAAAGGTTAGCGTCAATAACAATCTTGTGAAGATATATACATATATGAATGTTAAGGAAGATGAGGTAAGTTTATTCGGTTTTTTATCAATAGGCGAACTTGAAATTTTTAATAAGCTTATTTCTGTTTCAGGTGTTGGGCCTAAAGGTGCTTTATCAATTCTTTCGGTTATGAATCCCGAAGATGTTGTTTTGGCTATTATTTCTGATGACATTCAAGCGTTGTCAAAGGGACACGGAATCGGTAAAAAAATAGCTCAGAGGATTGCTCTTGAACTTAAAGATAAAGTGGAGGCTTTTAGATATTCTAATATCAATAATACTGCTGATTCTAGTGTTTTAAACAATAATATGTCAAATGTTGACAATGAAGAAAAGAGAGATGCTGTTGATGCACTTATTGCTCTTGGTTTTGGAAGAAGTGAATCTGTTAAAACAGTAATGGAATTGGAAGCTAATAATTTGTCTTCTTCAAGTATAATTAAGCTTGCTCTTAAAAAATTATCATCAAAATGAAATTGGCGGTGAGTTAAAATAGATAAGAGAATTATTGAAACTACTTTAAAAAATGAGGATTTGGAAGTTGAACCTAAGCTTAGACCACAATCTCTTGAATCTTATATTGGTCAAGAAAAAGTCAAAAACAATATGAAAATTTATATTGAAGCGGCAAAAAAAAGAAATGAAACTCTTGACCACGTTTTACTTTATGGGCCTCCTGGTCTTGGAAAAACAACTTTATCAAATATCATAGCAAATGAAATGGGAGTTGGAATTAAAACAACCTCAGGTCCTGCTATCGAACATCCCGGGGATATGGCTGCAATACTTAATAATCTAAGCGAGGGTGATGTACTTTTTGTTGATGAGATTCATAGACTTAATAAACTTATTGAAGAAGTTTTATATCCCGCTATGGAGGATTTTGTACTTGATATCGTAATAGGAAAAGGACCATCAGCTAAAAGTATAAGAATTAATTTACCTAAATTTACTCTTATAGGAGCAACTACAAGAATTGGGCTTCTTAGTGCGCCTTTAAGAGATAGGTTTGGTGTTATAAACCGTCTTGAGCTATATAATGAAAATGAACTTAAAACTATTGTCACACGTTCAGCTAATGTCCTTGGTATTAAAATTGATGAAAAAGGTGCTGCTGAAATTGCAAAACGTTCACGAGGTACCCCTAGAATTGCTAATAGATTACTTAAAAGAGTTCGTGATTTTGCTGAAGTTAAATATAATGGAATTATAACTGAAGATGTTGCTAATGAAACTTTATATATTTTAGATGTTGATAAGGTTGGTCTTGATATTACTGATAGAAATATGATTGTAGCTATGATTGAGAAATTTGGAGGTGGACCTGTAGGACTTGATACTCTTGCTGTGTCTATCGGTGAAGAGGCGGATACTATCGAAGATGTTTACGAACCTTATCTTATACAGCTTGGATATATTAAAAGAACTCCAAGAGGTAGAGTTGTGACGGAACTGGGATATAGACATTTTGGAATAAAAATGGATGTGGAACCTGAAAATATGAGTTTATTTTAGGGGGATTTTTATGATAAAGCTACTTGTTGAGGATTTTGTTTATGAGATTAAAGAGGAAATATTGAGTTATGAGGATTTGGGAAATAAAAAAGCCCTCGAATGGGAAAAATGTTTTTTTCAATGGCTTGAAAATAATAAAATTAAGAAAAAGAATATAAAAGAAATTTCAGGGAAAAAATATTATCTTATAAAAGATGAAAGTGAAATTTTTGATATTGTTGATAAATATTTTGATGCTGTTGAAAAGAAGAAAGAAATTGACTATTGGAAAAAGTTTCAGTAGCTATAGGAGGATTGTTTATGAATATAAACTGGAATGCTAATAATTATACTGAAAATTTCAATTTTGTTTATAAATATGGTGAAGATGTTCTTGAACTTATAGATGCTGAAAAAGGTAGTTTTGTTATTGATCTTGGCTGTGGAAATGGTGCGTTAAGTAAAAAAATAGTTGACAAAGGTTATAATGTTTTAGGAATTGACGTTTCTGAAAATATGATAAAAACGGCTAAGCATCATTATCCTGATATTGATTTTAAAATCAGTGACGCTTTAAATTTTCGGCTTTTGGAAAAAGCAGACGTTATTTTCTCAAACGCTGTATTTCATTGGATTGATAAAGAAAAGCAAGAAATTTTTATAAAAAATTTATCAAGCCAATTGAAATTAGGCGGACAGCTTGTATGTGAATTTGGTGGTAAAGATTGTGCTGAAAAAGTTCACGCCTCATTGGAGAGAAACTTTATTAAAAGAGGATTAGTTTATCCAAGAACTTTTTATTTTCCTACAATTGGGGAATATGCTCCTATTCTTGAAAAGTTTGGTTTGAGGGTTGAATATGCTTCTTTATTTAAACGTCCTACTGAACAGAAAAGTGAAAACGGTCTTGAAGATTGGATTAATATGTTTTTAAAAGCAGCTTTCGAAAATATTGAGTCTGATATAAAAAGAGAAATTATTGAAGAAACCGTGCAAGAGCTTAAAAGTGAATTATATAAATCAGGAAAATGGTTTGTTGACTATACGAGAATAAGAATTAAAGCTAAAAAAATATCTTGAAAGTAAAAATAGGAGGCCAGTTTATGAGAAATGTGAAGTTGGCTGTAATTCAGATGAAGTGTGAAAAAGAATCTGAAAAAAATATTGAAAAGGCTGAAAAAATGGTGATAGAAGCAGGAAAAAAAGGCGCTAATATTATTCTTTTGCCGGAACTTTTTGAAAATCTTTATTTTTGTCAGGAAAAAAAATATGAAAACTATGAGCTTGCGAAAACTGTTGATGAAAATACAGCGATTAAAAAATTTAAAAATATAGCAAAAGAAATGAATATTGTTATTCCAGTTAGTTTTTATGAAAGAGATATAAATGTTCTTTATAACTCTGTGGCTGTTATTGACGCTGGCGGAAAAATTTTAGGCGTTTACAGAAAAACACATATTCCAGATGACCATTTTTATCAGGAAAAATTTTATTTTACCCCAGGAAATACAGGTTTTAGAGTATGGAATACAAAGTTTGGAAAAATAGGTGTTGGCATTTGCTGGGACCAGTGGTTTCCTGAAAGCGCAAGAGCTATGGCAGTTTTGGGCGCTGAAATTATTTTATATCCTACGGCTATTGGTTCTGAAC
>CAOJPS010000222.1 GCA_948441255.1 uncultured Eubacteriaceae bacterium
GCCAACGCCTGCCGATATTCAGCTTGCCTATGATATATTAAATTCAAGATACAATAATCCCAATTTAGTCACAATCATATCAAGCGAAAGAAACATAAATGAAATTATAAATATTGACGAGGCAACAGGCGGAAGAATTTACGAGAGAGCAAACGGCGGAGAGTTTATTATAAATATCAAAGCAGATAAAAACAGAAATTTCAGAATGAAAAATTTTATTGAAATATAATTTTGATTTTGCGAAAAATTATGTGACACCCACACTAAAAAATTGATGACGCCCACAACAAAAATACCAAGACGCCCACTTTTTAGGAAATGAAAAATTTTAATTAGGCTATCCTATTGACTAATGATTTATTAGTGAAAAATACTTATATTTTTTTATAGCAAGCATAGGAAACGGACACCCGTTTCCGCTTGTTGTGGACACCCCAAACCCCGATTTTATTGGTGGCTATCGCCCCCAAACCCCTGTATAATTCAAGCAATTTTAAAAATTAAAGTTATGAAAAATAAGGAGTTGAATTTTATGGAGCTGATAAACAGAACAAGAACCGAAAGGCTTACACTGAGATTATCCGCAGACGAAAAAAATTTTATAATTAAGCAAAAAGAGAAATCTAACTGTCCCACATTTACAGAATTTTTCTTAAAGCTGGCAATAAATTCTCAAATAAATGTTATTGATACAAAACCGCTTTTTGAGATTGCCGCAGAATTGAATAAAATTGGAGTAAATATAAATCAGATTGCAAAAATCGCAAATACCGAAAGAAATATTTCACCCGAAAGAATAAATTTTATACGAATGGGAATTGAGCGAATGAGTTTTATGATTGACGATATTATAAAACAGTTTACACCAAAAAAATAAATTTCAGGAGTTTGAGAAATATAAAAATGGCATACACAAAAATAAAACCTATCAAGTCAAATGCACATTTACAAAGCGCTGTAAATTATATTACAAGAGAAGATAAAACAGATGGAAAAACCAATATTTATACTTATATGTGTAATGTTGAAAACGCTGTTCTGCATTTTGAAAATGTGAGAAACAACGCAATTCAAAAAGGGAACAATGTCGCTCACCACATTTGCGTATCATTTTCGCCCGAAGATAGGGTTAATTCTGAAACAGCTATTAAAATCGGACAAAGATTAATGCGGGAAATGTATCCCAACAATCAATATATATTAAGCGTTCATAATGACCGAGAACATTTGCATTGTCATATTCTTGTAAATTCAGTTGATATGGAAAAATACAGAAAAATAAACAGCAATATAAAAAGTCTTAATAAAATGCGGAATATCAGTGACCGACTTTGTGAAGAATATGGCTTGTCTGTCATTTTGCCTGAACACAAAACACAGCGTCAGAAATTAAAAGCCGCTGTTAACAACGCTGTTGAAAATTCAAACAGCTTTGACGAGTTCCTTTTGAATATGAAAAACAAAAGGTATGAGATAAAAGCCGGAAAACACCTTGCGTTTAAGAGCATAGGCAGCGAAAAGTTTATACGATGTGAAAGTATTGGAACAGCGTATACCGAAAAACAGCTAAGGGATAGAATTGTAAATAAAACAATTTCTGAAAACAAGCATAAAAACATTTATAATGACAAAATAAAGCAAAATACAAAGCGATATTCTTTGAAAAGATATATTGACGTAGCTATACAAGAAAGCAAATCGTTTGATGAATTTTTATCTTTTATGCGGGATAACGATTATTGTGTCAAACAAGGAAAATACCTTGCGTTCAAACACAAAGATGATAACCGCTTTATAAGAGTTAAATCAATCGGTGAAGATTATACAGAAGAAATAATAAAATTCAGAATCGAAAACCCCGAAGAATACAAGCTGCTTATTGAAAAACGCAGAAAAGAGGAAGTTGGCAGGCTGATAAATAAAGATAATATTTATAGCAGCAGATATATCAATACCGCAAATATTGATATTCAAATACGTTCACTTAATTACCTCACTCAAAACAACATAGAAAGCTATGATGGCTTGATTATGGAAATTGAAAACTCAAAGCAGCGAGAGCAGTCAGTTATTAAAACTTTGAATGATACCAATATGAGAATTTCAAAAATAAATGATATACTCAATGCTTATAAGACCTGTTACAAATATCGGTATATAGCGGAAGAATACGAAAAAACCGACAACAAAGAGGAATACAGATACAAGCACTTAAAGGAATTAAAATACTATGATGTTGCGAGGGTAATCCTTGAAATGGCGGAAAACAGAAACGAAAAGCAGTTTGTTCCAGACCTCAATGAGCAGCTTGACCGCACCATACCCCAAATTATCGTTTACTGTAATTTAGCCTTTGGACTAATTTTGTTTTAAATGCCTTTATTTGCGTTTTAATTTTTGAGCAAACTTTTTTTATAAAAGCTTCGAAAATCAATTTTAAGGGCAACTGGATAGTTTTAAAAGACATATAAAATAGTTTCACAAATTTGAAATTCTAAAAATAAGCTTATAAACTTTAAAATTCTAAAAGTAATTTACACATTAACGTGGTAAGAAAAATACGCACTATACCACACCATACCCCAAATTATCGTTTACTGTAATTTAGCCTTTGGACTAATTTCGCTTTAAATGCCTTTATTTGTGTTTTGATTTTTGAGTAAACTTTTTATACATAAAAACTTTAAAAATCAATTTTAAGGGCAACTGAATAGTTTTAAAGGATATATAAAACATATATTGTCAAATAACATTGTAAATATTTTTAAAGAGTATGGATTAACATATACTAAATCCATACTCTTTTTATTTTGCCCATAAGCAAAACAACAGACAATAAACAGACAATAAAAGGAGTGATAATATTGATTTTTGGATATATCCGAGTTTCGAGCAGGGAACAAAACGAAGACAGACAGGTTATTGCACTTAAAGAGTTCGATATACCTGAAAAAAATTTGTATATTGATAAGCAAAGCGGAAAAGACTTTGACCGTAAAGAATATAAGCGGCTTATTAAACGTATAAGAAAAGATGATCTTATTGTCATTAAAAGTATAGACCGCTTAGGCAGAAATTACAGTGAGATTTTGGAACAATGGCGGCTGATAACAAAAGTGAAAAAAGCTGATATATTTGTTATTGATATGCCAATTTTGAATACAAAACGTGGCAAAGACCTTATGGGAACATTTTTAAGCGATGTTGTATTACAGCTTTTATCGTATGTTGCTGAAAACGAAAGAGTAAACATAAGGCAAAGACAGGCGGAAGGAATTGCGGCGGCAAAGGCAAGAGGTATAAAATTCGGCAGACCAAGAAAACCCATTCCAAAAAATTTTTACAGTGTTCATAAAAAGTGGAGAAATAAAGAAATATCTCTAATTGCGGCTGCAAAAGAATGTAATCTTCCGAAGTCAACCTTTTTTGACAAGGCACAGGCTTTTGAGAAAAATCAAAGAAATAATTCTTTAAAAAATACGGAAAAATCGGAAAAGTGACATTTACGATTTGTATTAAAAATCCGAATAAGTTATATTTCCAAATCTTAGAGTTTTTCCGAAAAATTATACATTTTCGGAATTTCTATAAATAAATTATCCATACATAGATTTTATAATATCCCCTAAAAAAATGCAATACTTTTTATTAATTTTCATTAAAAAATCAGAATTTTGCTGTAATAAATTTCCTGCTCGAAAAAGTATACTTTTTTAAAATCAGAAATGCGAGGTAATTTTGATGAAAAAATGTTGTTTTGCGGGGCATAGTGAGATATATAACAGTAATTTAGTTTTCGATATGATAATGTATAAAGCGGAAGAATTAATAACTCAAAAAAATATAAATGAATTTTGGGTAGGCAACTATGGAGCGTTTGATTATATTTCAGCTAACGCTGTAAGAAAATTAAAGAAAAAATATCCCGATATATTACTTGTATTGATTATTCCTTATCTCACAAAAGAAATAAACGAGTATAGA
>CAOJPS010000223.1 GCA_948441255.1 uncultured Eubacteriaceae bacterium
ACAGTAATGGGAAATATCGTCAAAATCTATGAAATCATAATTATGCGGTATTGCCATAAAAATAATTTTACAAAAAAAGTTTCATTTATTATTTATTTTCACCGCAACACTTTTTGTCTACTGAATTTCTATTAGTTCATATTCACGGCTGCCGAATTTCAAATCTGCCGCCGCCTCAATAGTATGAATACCATGCAATGACTCAACTCTCTCAATAAAATGGTCTTTTCCAGGGTCACTTGACGAATAAATCAAATCAATACAAGCCTGGTCCAAAGCTATCGGGTCGGTTGATGATAAAATCCCAATATCTTTCATACAAGGGTCTTCCGCCACCGCGCAACAATCGCAGTCTACAGATAAATTAGCCATAATATTTATATAGGCTATATTTCCTTTGAAATAATCAACAATAGACAAAGCGGCATCCGCCATACATTCACAGAATACATCCTGGTCCGCCATATGTTCCCATACAATATTCTGGTCTTTGGTAAAACCTGCCGAATGTATAAAAGCCTTCCCCTCAGAAGAAGCACAGCCTATGGATAACTGTTTTATCGCTCCGCCGTATCCTCCCGCAGGGTGACCTTTAAAATGCGCCAATACAATCATAGAATCGTAATTTTTAATATTCTTGCCAAGATAATTTTCTTTTAATACTTTACCGTTAGGAATATCAATTTTAAAATCAGGACCCTCCTCATCCATTATATCCACATCAAAATATTTTATCCATCCGTGATTTTCCATAAGCTTTTTATGTTTTTCAGAATAGTTTCTTTCTCCAGCATATGCTGTATTACATTCGACAACTGTTCCGTTTACATAATCAATCATAGGTTTCCAAAACTCAGGACGCAAAAAATTCTGATTTCCCGCCTCTCCTGAATGTACCTTTGCCGCAACTTTACCGTTTAACGTTTTATTCAATACTTTGTACATTTCAATTACTTTTTCCGGTGTAATAGATTTTGTAAAATAAACTTTTGATTTCATAATTATAGCCTCACTTTATAATAAATTTAATTGTCGCGTATAAATTTCACAAATATAAGTTTCTGCATATAGTATAACATTTTTTGCCTTTTATTATCAACTATAAAAAAAATTTTCATTCGATTTCTGTTTAGGCAATACCGCATAATTCGATAAAATAGATTTTAGAAGATATTTTTCAGTACAAGGAAAAGGCTCGCAGTTCAAACACTTTCGCTGCGCAAAAGCCGGCTTCGCCGTCCGCGTTTTTCTTCGCGGTGTACTGGTCAAACACTTTCGCTATGCGAAAGCCGGCTTCGCCGTCCGCGTTTTTCTTCGCGGTGTACACATAGTCGGAGCCTATGACAAGAGACTTTGACGTTGCAACGGAAAATATCGTCAAAATATATGAAATCATAATTATGCGGTATTGCCTATAGAAATTTCATACATAAAGACAAGAAAAAACAAACCGTCAGAATTATATTTTTCTGACGGTTTGCTATATATTCCATATAATTTTAACACTATTGTTTTCACTTATAATTATTTTATGTATCATTATCATAGCAACGGCTTTCTTGCGGTTATAATCGGCATTTTTCCATAAATCACCAAAATTTATAATATTATCAGCTTCCGTTCCTTTGCTTTTTAATTCTTTTATACGTTCATACAAATCTAACCTATCCTTTTTAAGCTGTGTAGCTTTTTGATTAGCAAGTATCAATAAATCACTATTAAAAGCACCTGTAAGTATAGTATCCATAAGCTGTTTTTCTGATTTTTCTATAGCCTTAATTTTTAGCTTTAAATCATTAATCTCCACTGTATTTCCTTTTGTTTTTGTACTATTTGTTCCTTTTAATTCTGACAGTTTTTCAGAAATACAATCATAAATCATATCTTCCAAATCTTCAGCGTAAATAGATAATTCAGGTCCCGTACAAATTTTTTTATGAGATTTTCCTGTACAGTTAAAGTATCTTCTCATTTTACCCTCTTTATTAATTTTCCCCTTTATCGTTGTCATCGTATGTCCACACTTCTCGCAGATAATTTTACCAGCAAGCCAGCTAGTCTGATTACTGTAGCTATTTGTTATCCGCTTATTTTTTTCAAGTTTTCTTTGACATTTAAGCCATATATCTGAATCTACAATACCCGTATGAGTTAATAAAACCAATTTCATATCAGACCAATCCAAATTATCAGGCTTATGCTTTGTACGTCCGTAAAGCCGCGCTCCATATTCTCCTGTAAACATTGAAATATCATTTACCATTTGAACACCGTGTCTGTCATAATAGTCGTATATATCTGAATCCGCTTTGACATATATAGGATTTTTTAACAACGTAGAAATTTTTGCTGTCGACCAGTCACTTCCATTTAAAGGCTTTTTGTTTTCAGTGACAAGAATATTCAACAAACGGCGCAAGGAAACGTTTTCCTTAGCGTAAACTTCAAATATATATCTTATCTGGTCGATTTCAGAAGGTATAGGATTTAACTTTTTTGTCTTTATATTGTGAATAACAGTTGGTACAAGTTCAAATCCATAAGGCTGTCTGCCTCCCATATAAAAACCCATTTCACTTCGATGAGCATAGGCCTGTGTTACACGGTTAATAGCGGAGGTCCTCTCAAATTCAGCAAATACCATTAAAATTTTTACAATTAACTCGCCATATGGAGAAGAAGTGTCAAAAGATTCCTGTGAGGAAACAAATTCAACTTTATGAGCTTTAAATTCCTGCAATATATTTACAAAATCCAATAATGAACGGCTTATACGGTCAAGTTTATAAACAATTACTTTACTAACTTTATCCTTTCTTATTAATCTCATCATTTTCTGAAAACCAGCACGGTTGACATTTCCTCCAGAAAACCCATTATCTATAAAAGTTATAATTTTTTCATTTCTCTCATCAGGCTTAATAACTGATTTACAGTGTTCAAGCTGAGTTTCACAGCTAATACTGTTTTCACGTTCCACAGATTTTCTGGCATATAGAATAATTGCCATATAAAATACCTCCTCGCCTCCTTAAGAAATTTCTATACCGAAATATGTCTGTTTGGTCTTGTCATAATGTCAAATAATTCATCAACTATACGCTCTTTGCTATTTTTATCATAATCGGATATAATAATATGCTCCACCTTATGTTTGATATTATTAATGTCTATATATTCATTTTTTAAATCAGCCATTATAAATACCTCCTATACCGCTTGGCAAATGAGTGCTGTATTGAAATATAAATCTATTACAGTCATTATTATAATATGAATAAAGTCGCGGCAAATTTCATAATTTAATAAATTCAATATCCCATCTTGGCTATAATAACGTGAATTCGATGAAGTTTATATTTAATTGGACCCTTTTTCTATCGCAAAAAGGGTCCAAACCCCCAAAAATGCTCTTTGAGCGTTAAAAACCTTGAGGCTCTGCCTCAAACTCCGCTCGCTTTTTGAAAAAAGCGAGGCAAAAACTTTTGTGCGAAACTACGTTTCGCTGGGTTTCACTGTAATTTTTCGTCGAACTCACGTTATAATAAGGAAAAATATAGGAAAACTTTAGGAAACACCCCAATTCCGCTTTATATAAGTATTTGAAATCATTTACTTAAATTGATAATTTTGGTGAGGCATTGCGTATAGTTCAAGATTATTTTGATTCAGAAAGGACATTTATAATGCCAAAACCAGACTGTATGAAAGAAGAATGCGGCTGTAAAGAACGGCCATCAATGATAATGCCAAGAAGGAAACAATAACTATAGAAAAAAGAGGTTGTCGCGTTAAGAAAACCTAATACAATATAGTTATTTTAACGTTAGTTCGATGAAAAATTAAAGTGAAACTCAGCGAAACGTAGTTTCGCACGAAAATTTTTGTCAAACTTTTTTTTAATATGTGCCGCAAAGAAGTGCGGACGGCGCAAGCCGGCTTTTGGCAAAGCCAAAAGC
>CAOJPS010000224.1 GCA_948441255.1 uncultured Eubacteriaceae bacterium
TACTTATTGAGGAACAGATAAACAATATTGAAGCTGAAAATTCTGATATGGAATACATATTAAACGGTATTAAAAAAGAGCATAGGGAGGTTATGGATTATATATATAAATATAAAAGAGGAACATTAAAAGCGTCTATGGATTTACATTTGGGAAGAGCGACTATATATAGAAAAAAGGAAGAGGTTATAAAAGATGTAATGAAATGGTTAAATTACTATTCTTAAAAAGTGTGAGAAAATATTGAGAATTTTGTGAGAAAAATATGAGAAAATATTGAGAATTTTTTTAATAAATTCTATGTTAAGATATTATTGTCGAAAGGTGAGAAAACTTTTGACGGCATTAGATAACCTCTTTGAAATATGTTTGACCGGGTTTTTTATTCGGTCAATATGGGCGCAATGGTTTTGTTTGGGTTCGATTCCCAAAGCGCCGAAAAGATGTAAATTCATTCATACTAACACTTCTCTTTCCGCAAAAAAGACCGGCTGATATCACAATGTCATCGGTCTTTTTTGTTTGTGAAAATATTGGGGGAATTTTATGACGAAAGCAGAAAAAGAAGATATTAAAAGAAAATTGATTTTGTGGTATGAGAACTCTGGAAATAATGAAATAGGCGATATCTTAAAGAGGCTTATTATGAGAGAAAGAAAAATTATTGAGTACAGATACAGAGATGGTATATACTGGGATTTTATATCTGAAAAAATGAATTTGTCACGTATGCAGTGTTTTAGAATACATAACAGTGTAATTGAAAGGATATATAAAATTTTGAGCCAAAATTAGCATGTAAAATAAATGGGGTGAGGTGGTGAAAGGTCTTACTGAAAAACAAAAAAAATTTTGTGATGAGTATTTGATTGATTTGAACGCTACAAGGGCTTACAAAGCGGTGTATAAGAATTGTAAGAAAGATGAATCGGCAAGAGTAAACGGAAGTAAGCTGCTAACAAATACTAACATTAAAAATTATATTAACGAACGGCTTGAGGAAATAAGTTCCCAAAAAACAGCTGACGCTAAGGAAGTAATGGAATATCTTACATCTGTAATGCGAGGGGAAAGCCAAGCGGAGGTTATTGTTGTGGAAGGCACGGGTGACGGTTGTTCCAAGGCTGTTAAAATTAATAAAAATCCAGATGAAAAGGAAAAACTGAAAGCAGCTGAATTGCTTGGTAAACGGTTTGGGTTGTTTAAGGAAAAAGTAGAGGTTGATGGAAATATTCCAGTTGTTATAAAGGGCGGTGATGAGCTTGACGAATAATAGAAAAATTAAAGAAATATATTTGCCGGATGTTGTTGGCAAAGGGTATAAAGAATTTTGGAATTTTAAAGGTCGTTTTAGGGTGTGCAAAGGTTCGAGAGCAAGCAAAAAAAGCAAAACCACGGCTTTAAATTTTATTGTCAGGCTTATGGAATATCCAGAAGCGAATTTACTTGTTGTGAGAAAGACATTCCGAACACTTAAAGACAGTTGTTTCGCTGAGTTAAAGTGGGCTGTTTCAAGACTGAGAGTCGATGATTTTTGGGAATGCAAGTATTCTCCTCTTGAAATGACATATAAGCCTACTGGACAGAAAATTTATTTCAGGGGGCTTGATGACCCTCTTAAAGTTACTTCCATTACTGTATCGGTTGGGGCTTTATGCTGGCTTTGGATTGAGGAAGCTTATGAAATAACCAAAGAAGAAGATTTTGATATGCTTCAGGAATCTATAAGAGGTAAGGTGCCTGAGGGATTATTCAAGCAAATGACATTGACATTTAATCCCTGGAATGAGCACCACTGGCTGAAGAAAAGATTTTTTGAACACACACCTGATGATGATATTCTTGCTATGACAACTAATTATATGTGTAATGAATGGCTTGACAGTTCTGACTTTAAAATGTTTGAGGATATGAAGAATAATAATCCTAAAAGATATAAGGTTGCTGGTTTAGGCGATTGGGGTATTGTTGATGGATTGATTTATGAGAATTATGAAGAGGAATTATTTGATAAAGAAGAAATAAGTCAAAAAGCAGGTATAAAGTCAGCCTTTGGTTTGGATTTTGGATATACAAATGACCCAACAGCTTTATTTTGCGGTTTTATTGATGAAGAGGAAAAAAAGATATATGTCTTTGATGAGATTTACGGTAAGGCTATGACTAATCGAATGATTTATGAGGAAATCAGACGAAAGGGATACGCTAAAGAAAAAATCACGGCTGACAGTGCTGAGCCTAAATCTATTGATGAATTGAGAGAACTTGGGCTTATAAGAATACGAAAGGCTAGAAAAGGAAAGGACAGCATTAATAATGGTATTCAATATATACAGGATTTTAAAATTATTATTCACCCTGACTGTGTTAATTTTATCACTGAAATAAGCAGTTATATTTGGGACGAGGATAAGTTCGGCAATAAAATAAATAAGCCGGTTGATGATTTTAACCATTTGCTTGACGCTATGAGATATGCCGTTGAAGATTTTAGCAGAGGTTCGGCGTTTAGTTTTGATTAAGGCAATTTCGGTATAGATAGAAAAGAATATTTTATTCAAAATTTCAGCGAAAGGCGTTTTGCTCTTTAAACGCCGAAAGTGTAAAGAAATATTGAATAAAATGTTTTTTCTATCCTCTGCTTATTCTGGAATTGCTGTAGGAGTGAAATATAATGTTTTTAGATGGCTATAACAAAGAAACAAGAAGAATAAACGCTATTGTAAACGTGGGCGCTGGAACTTGTATGTCGGATAAACGTTTTTTGGAAAAGGAAATACAAAAATTTTTAGTTTCACCTATAAGAAATGATATGATAACGGGCGAGGCTTATTTTATGGGAGAACACGAGATTTTGAAAAGAAAAAGAACCGTTATAGGTGAGGGAGGTAAAATAGAAACGGTTGACAATCTTCCAAACAACAAACTTGTTGATAATCAATATGGTAAAATAGTTGACCAAAAAAATAATTATCTATTTTCCAAACAAATTACTTTTTCGGGAAAAAATGAAAAATATATAAATGAACTGATGAAAATATTTGGCAGTAAGTTTCAAAGAACGTTAAAAGGCGTAGGCGAGGATTCTTTAAACGGCGGTATCGCTTGGCTGTATATATATTGTGACGATAATGGCGAACTTGCTTTTAAAAGATTTAAGCCTTATGAGGTAATACCTTTTTGGAAAGATTCAGAACATACAGAACTTGATTTTATTGTTCGAGTTTATAATATTAACGGTTATGAAGGAGAAAGAGAAGTTATTATAACTAAAGTTGAGGTATATACGGCTAAAGGAATTGAAAGATATATTCTTGATGGTCAAATGCTTATTGAGGATATTGAGAATCCAGCGGAAACGTACCTTATTGACGGTAATGGAAAAGGATTTAACTGGAATAGGCTGCCTGTCATTCCTTTTAAACAAAACAGTAAAGAGATACCACTTATAAAAAGAGTTAAATGTTTACAGGACGCTCTTAATGCAATCAGAAGTGATTTTATGAATAATATGCAGGAGGACGCGAGAAATACGGTTCTTGTAATAAAAAATTATGACGGTACAAAGCTTGATGAGTTTAGAAAAAATCTTGCCGTGTACGGCGCTGTAAAAGTTAGATATGACGGTGATGTAAAAGGCAGTGTTGAATCATTAAAAATAGATGTTGACAGCGATAATTATATTGTTATATGCGATATGCTTAAAAAAGCCATTATTGAGAACGCCAGGGGATATGATGCTAAAGACGAGCGAATGAGCAATAATCCAAACAGAATGAATATTATGAGTATGTATAGTGATATAGACCTTGACGCTGATGGTATGGAAATGGAATTTAAAGCCGCTTTTGAGGAATTGATTTGGTTTGTTGACGTATATCTTTTTAATACCGGAAAAGGCGATTTTAAAAATGAGCACGCTGAAGTTATATTTAACCGTGACAGGCT
>CAOJPS010000225.1 GCA_948441255.1 uncultured Eubacteriaceae bacterium
TGCCTTAACAATAAAGAACTTGCTTGTCTTTAAATAATTTGGCTATAGGAAATACCGGCAAACTAAAAAATTATTTTTATTTTTTAATTTACCGGTGTTTCCTTAAATCAAGCATCAAAGATTTTCTTTAATCTTTTCAATAATTTCTTTATATTCATCTTCAGAAAGATATTTAGGAGGTTCAACGTTCATATCAAAAGTACCGCCATAGGAATATCCTCCAATCTGTTTAGGGACAATATGCACGTGAAGGTGAGGCAAAGTATCGCTAAACATACCATAATTGACCTTAGCGGGATTAACAGCCTTTCCAATAGCTTTTCCAACCCTTTGCATATCTTTAGTAAATAAAGCGGCTTTTTCATCGCTTAATTCTGTAAGTTCAACAGCGTGTTCATTATATGCCATAATACATCTTCCATAATAAGTCTGTTCTTTAAAAAGGTAAAGCTTAGAAACACCCAAATCAGCGATATAAATCATAAGGCTGTCAAGTTTTTCTTTATTTCCGCAATATAAACAATCTTTTTTATCCATAACATAACTTCCTTTCTCAATAAACAAAAAATGTAATTTATTTTTTTGTCGCAACGCTCACATAATCAAAAGTTTTCACATCATATCCAAGTTCAGAATATTTATCTGCCAAATTGCTGTTAATAATATAAATTTTTGATTCTTCCAAATCATTCTCAATAGGTGTTTCAGCATTTACTCTTCTATATTTGCCAAATGATACAGCATTCATAATCCTTCCTTTATAATTATCTAGTTTAACTGTTTCAATATATTCCGGCGTTTCAAATTTGCTGTAAAACAATATTCTTGGATGTTCATATTCTGAGGAAACATATATTAATTGTCCCTCTTTTGAAAAACTCTCCGCATATTCCACAGCTTCGCCAAGTCCATTCTTAAATATCCTTCCAATTCCTTCAGCGTATTCATTAAAATAAAAATTTTCAAAGTTAATAAAACTAATAAGATACAAACCTATAATGGCATACTTTATAAATTTAAAATCCTCTTTAAAAATTCTTATTGTATGAAATATGCCCAAAACACAAAATATCATTATAGAAAAATGTATAGAATTAATCCTATTTATATTGGCAATAGTCAAACAGCCCTGCAAAATTGAAACAAAAAAAGAAATCACAATGAAAGCATCTTTTGAATATTTCTTATTTTTTATAGCTCTGATAGTATTTTTCATACAATATAAAAATCCTAAAACTGCAAACGGCATAGAAAATTTATAATACAATCCATATTCACTGGTGGAGTTCCAATACCATCCATCATTTTGTGCTGTCAACACATTAAATAATATTGAAATCTTTTCACCTATTTGCTCAAAAGCTATATCTGAACTTCTCATAGCGGCTATTTTAGGAATAGATATAAAAGGAGTTCTTATTTCTTCTATATATTCCATATTTACAGCCACAAAAAGCAAAAGTGGAACAGCAAACACCATAAATATAACCGCGCTAAAAACTACAAATTTATTCCAATTTAATTTTTTCAAATAAATCAAATACAAACACTGCAAAATAAACATAATCGGCATTATTACCCATATAGCTGCATAAGTATATAAACTCATCCCATAAAAAAGAGCAGACAGCATATAATACTTTGAGTTATCCACACCCAGCACAAAAAAATACAGCCCAAATAATAAAAACCCTGGAGCCAAGTTACAGTCAAGCCCCCATCGAGCCATCATTATATGATATGGACAAATAACTAAAAAGAATAACCCAAGCAGAGCAATTCTTTTATCATATAACTTTTTTAACAGCAGAAAAAATACTGGCATAGAAATAATAGCTACAATCGCTTGAGGAAGTCTTGTTGCTAAAGTTAAATTTCCCTCATCTCCCAAAAGCGCGATAAATGGCATTATTAAATAACTATTAAGCACACTCATTCCTGCTCCCCACGTCTGCAAATACACAGGAAAAGAATATCCCCAAGAATCCGTACCATACTTTAGCATAGAATACGCTTCATAACCCGAATATGCCTCATCTTGATTTATTCCGCCTGGAACCGATGAAATTTCATACACTCTAACAAACGTTCCCACAATCAATAATAATATTACTAAAGAAATATATATTTTATCTCTGTTATTCAGTGAACTCAAATATTTCTGTATCATTTTAAATTCCTTCCCAAACTTATTCAAAAGTCCGGCTTAAAATTTAAACATAATTAATTTTAAGCCGGACTTTTTTAAAGGATTATGAGGTCATTTACTCCTCAAATCAAATATATTATTTCAAATTAAACCAAGCGTCAATGCCAAGATATTGAGCTGTCTCATCAAGTTCTTCCTCAATTCTAAGCAACTGGTTATATTTAGCCACACGGTCAGAACGAGCTGGAGCGCCTGTTTTAATCTGTCCAGCGTTAACCGCAACAACGATATCAGCAATAGTAGCGTCTTCTGTTTCACCGGAACGGTGAGAAACAACAGCGGTCATATTATTTCTGTTAGCAAGCTGAATAGCGTCAAAAGTTTCAGTAAGAGTACCAATCTGATTTACTTTAATAAGGATAGCGTTAGCGACACCTTTTTCAATACCTGTTTTCAATCTTTCTGTATTTGTAACAAACAAGTCGTCGCCTACAAGCTGAACTTTATCGCCAAGAGCGTCAGTCAAAAGCTTCCAGCCTTCCCAATCGTTTTCATCAAGACCATCCTCAATAGAGATAATAGGATATTTTTCACACAGAGATTTATAATACTCAACCATTTCCTCCGCTGTTCTAACAATCTCTTTGCCTTTCATCTGACTTTCGCCAGGGAAGTGATATTTTCCATCTTCTTTGCTGTACAATTCAGAAGATGCAACATCCATAGCAATTCTAATTTCATCGCCTGGTTTATATCCAGCTTTTTCCGTAGCTTCAAGAATAACGTCAATAACTTCCTCCGGAGTAGCCAAATCAGGCGCAAAACCACCTTCATCGCCAACCGCTGTAGAAAGACCTCTTCCTTTAAGAACCTTTTTAAGATTGTGATAAATTTCAGCGCACATTCTCAAAGCTTCTTTAAAGCTTTCAGCTCCAACAGGCATAATCATAAATTCCTGGAAATCAACAGTATTGTCAGCGTGTTTGCCGCCGTTCATAATGTTCATCATAGGAACAGGTAAAGTTTTGCCGTTAAAACCGCCAAGATACTGATATAAAGGCATATTCAAAAATTCAGCGGCAGCTTTTGCCACAGCCATTGAAACGCCCAAAATAGCGTTTGCTCCAAGTTTAGCCTTATTAGGAGTTCCATCAAGTTCAATCATTTTTTTGTCAATAGCCACTTGGTCAAGAGCGTTCATACCCTCAATTTCAGGAGCGATAATATCATTAACGTTAGAAACAGCCTTTTCCACACCTGCACCCATATATCTGTCGCCGCCGTCACGAAGTTCAACAGCCTCGTGTTCTCCGGTAGAAGCGCCTGAAGGAACAGCGGCGCGACCCATAGACTGAGCGCCGTCGCATTCAACAATAACCTCAACCTCAACAGTAGGATTAGCTCTTGAGTCAAGAACTTCTCTCGCTAAAACTTCCACAATTTCAATATAACCTTTCATTTGTAAACTCCCTTCAATAATTTAATAAACTTAAAATAAAAACTCTATAATATAATAATAATATCCAAAATGTAGTATGTCAACAATAAATTAAGCAAATACCACAAAAATCAATTTTTATGGCGAAGCCAAAATAAAGTTTAGGTCAAGCCTTTTTAAAGGCTTGCGGGTGTGGGCAGAGCCTCATATGCACTAAATTAATATAAAAACCTTGGAGACTCCGTCTCCAAACCTCTGCAAACTTTTTGAAAAAAGTTTGACAAAAACTTTAATAAGCAAAAACTATCGTTTTTGCTGTGTAAT
>CAOJPS010000226.1 GCA_948441255.1 uncultured Eubacteriaceae bacterium
TTTTGCGATAGAAAAAGGTTCCATTAGTTATAAATTTTCATCGAACTCACGTTATGATAAGAGGTTTTGACACAGCAATAAAAAATATCAGCCTAAGCTGTAAAATTATAATTGTGCGGTATTGCCTATAGTCAAATCACTTGAAAATGAGTAAAAGGAAGCAAGACAAAAATTATTTTTTACAAGGAAGCGGAAGGAGGGCACAGTCGCAGCCTACGCCGACTGACACTAATAAATTGTATGGAAAATTATGATAAAGGAATAGGACAATTTTAAATGACAATAAAATAAAACGAGGTGATTTTATGACGAAAACAGAATTAAAATTTTTGTCGACAAAAGATATTTATAAAATTTATGGAATTCCAAGAAATACAGTTTATGAACTTTTGCATATTAAAGGCTGTCCTGTTATAAAGGGGGGGAACGGGAAAAGATTTTTAGTTGAACAAAGTGAATTTGAAAAATGGCTAAAAAACAGAAAAATTGGTGATTAATTTCTAAAGCCGCCGATTATGGAAATGAGAGTTAATCGACGGCTTTTTTGTAATTTAATTGCTTTGAAGAATATCTTTGGTTTTTTCAATAAGCTTATTAACTTTATCAGAAAGACCTCTGACATTTGTCATAGACTCTTTTATAAGCTTACTGTTTTCAGAAGTGTCTTTTACATGAGTTATTGTGCTGTCAACAACTCCTATAAGATTTTTAATCTTTTCGTTAAAGTTGTTGATAATTTCATTTATGTAGGTGATTGATTCATTTATATTTTTGTTATTGGTATTAGCGTTTTGAACTGATTTACGGGAATTTTCGGATAATTCGCGTATGCTGTTCGCTATAACAGCGAACCCTTTTCCTGATTCACCGGCTCTGGCAGCCTCAATTGAGGCGTTAAAGGAGAGGAGATTGATATTTTGAGCGATTTCTTCGACACCGTCTGTAATTTTTTTGTAGTTTTTGGCGTTTTTGCTGATTCCCTCAATATTGGAATAAATTTTATCTCCCAGATTGATAAGTTCTTTCATATATTCGCTTACAATTATCATATCTTCAATACCCTTTTGTCCAAGCTGACCAATTTTTTCTGAGTCTTTTTGAGTATCGTCAACGCTATGGTTGAGAACATCGATTACTTTTCTTAATTCCTCTGTCATTCCTATAACAGAAATGTTGATTTGCTCAACTCTTGATGTTTCTTTATTTACTTTTTCCATAATATATTGATAACAGTTATCGGGAACATTTATTCCTAGAGCAATAGCTTCTGCCATTTCGTGACAAGATTTGTAACCGCAGGCGTGACAGTCAAAGCTTTTTTCGAGAGGAGTTGTTTTTCCAAGTATTTTGAACGCTTCCTCAATTTTGCTGTTGCTGATAGTTCCTTTATCTTTATATTTTGATGTGTATTTTCTCTTGAAGTCTTCCAAGTTAAGTTTCTCATCAAACATTCGGAATTGTTCGTCTTCCAGTTTATCTCCATTTTCATCAACAATAACGGAAGAATTTCTTTTATTTATGGTGTATTCTTTTACATCTCTCATAATTGCTTCCATTTTAAAAGATTTGTACTCTTGTCCAATTGCGGGTCCGTCATTGCATCCAAACTCGCAATTAAGAACGTCGAATACATCAGGCAAAATGAAAGAGTCAGCGTCTTTGTAATCGTCGATTTCTCTGTAAACTTTACCTACACCCTCAGAATTTACAATATGTATATCAGGAGTATGAAGAAGTATGTTCTCTTTAAGTCCGCCAGGTTTTGGATAGATAGCACCCACAAATCCAGGTTTGGCATCAAACTCAAACTCGCTGAAAACTTTAATTTTGGGAAGAGCAATATTATTTTCCTCAAAATAATCTTTGAGATGCTTAAAAGTAACATTATAGTCAATATAACCCGTTTCTTGAAACTCCTCTTTTTTAGCTATACATGGAGATAATGCCGCAATGCTGCAGTTTCTTCCAAGGTATTTTTTGATATATATAGCAAGGCAGAGCATAGGACTATGTATGGGAGATAGGTTATTTATGAGTTTAGGTTTATGCTGCAATATATAGTTGACAATAGCCGCGCAAGGCTGAGAAATAATTTTTTTCCCTTTATTTTCTTTAAGATATTTAATATGTCCCCACGTACAAATGTCAGCGCCTAAGGAAACATCAAAAATTTCTTTAACGCCGTTGTTTCTAAGCCATTGGAGTACATGACGCCAATTTCCATCAAAAGCGATTTTTACAGCGGGAGCAGTAATAACTACTACGTTTTTGCCATTTTTTATATCTTTTATAAATCTTTCGGTATCATCTTGAAATGTTCTTGCTCCGTGACCACAGGCTTTGATACACGCTCCGCATTTAATACATTTATCGCCGTCAATGTCAATTACCATTTTCCCGTTTTTATCATAACCGGCAACATTTGCCGCAGGAGCTGGACAAACTCTGACACAGGAATTACAGCCAACACACTTAGATAAATCAATATTAATTATTTCCATAAAAACACTCCTATCTAAAGCATCGCCTATATTTATGGAAACACCGCACAAAGAGGAAATAAAAATAATTTTGCAAAAAAATACGCTTCAAATGGGTTTAAAACCCCACACTTCCGCTAAATTTTTTTTGCCGCTCAAACTAAAATTATTTTTATATTTTAATTTGTCAGTATTTCCTTAGAATAGAGTAGTCATCTTTAAAATAAGCTGCTGAAAAATAAGCGACAACTTTTTTATTATATAATTTAATGATACATAAAATAAATATAAATTGCAACTTTTTTTTAATATTTTTTTATTTTATTTAAGGAAATACCGACAAATTAAAAAAATTGAAGTGGCAGTGTTATTTTTTTTGAAAAATGACAGGATAACGAAAATTTTAACTTTAAAAAATTATTTTTATTATCCTTTGTGCGGTGTTTCATTAATTATGTTAGCATATTTTAGATTTTTAATTATTTTTGCATATAAAAAACACCCCTTTACTACAAGGAGTGTTAAAAACGGAGAAAGAGGGATTTGAACCCTCGCGCCGCGTGAACGACCTACTCCCTTAGCAGGGGAGCCTCTTCAGCCACTTGAGTATTTCTCCAAGCTAAACTTCTTTTTTAGTATAACAGCAATATTAAAGTTTGTCAAGCGCTATTTTTAAAATTTTTAATAAAATTTTTAAAAAATTTTGTTAAAACGTCAAAATAGGTTACATTTTATAGTCAATCAACTTGTTAATTTTTCAATTTAATTGCCTATAACAAATTAATTTTTAAAAAAAATAAAAAAAACTTGCATTGTTAGATTTGCTGTGATATAATGACAATCGAAAAAACGCACACAAGTTATATGTTAAGGGGTGCCGATTTTACTGTACGAATATCGTTTGGTAAGTAGGCTCTTAACTTTTGACTTGTGGAGGATTAAAACCACAGGAGGTAAAAAAATGAGTGTTATTTCTATGAAACAATTGTTGGAAGCGGGGGTTCATTTCGGACATCAGACAAGAAGATGGAACCCTAAAATGGCAGAGTATATTTTTGCCGAAAGAAACGGTATTTATATTATTGACCTTCAGAAAACTGTTAAAAAGGTTGAGGAAGCTTATCAAGCTGTTTCTGATATTATTAAAGATGGAGGAGAAATCCTTTTTGTAGGCACTAAAAAACAGGCTCAAGATTCTATTAAGGAAGAAGCTGTAAGATGTGGTATGTACTATATAAACGAGAGATGGCTTGGCGGTATGCTTACTAACTTTGAAACTATTAAAACAAGAATTCAAAGACTTAAAGACCTTGAGGCTATGGTTGAGGACGGTACTATGGAGTTGCTGCCTAAAAAAGAGGTCGCAAATTTGATGCACGAAAAAGAAAAGCTTGAAAGAAATATTGGCGGTATTAAAAATATGACAAGA
>CAOJPS010000227.1 GCA_948441255.1 uncultured Eubacteriaceae bacterium
ACCTTGAGAAACTTATGGACTTTTTTTATTTTCTGTCGAACTCACGTTAAAATAAATTTTTTTGCTTCTTTTTAAGTTCTTTCACTATAAAAATCACAATAAAGGAAATACCGCACAATTTAAAAATAAAAATAATTTTTGAAAATAATTGAGCGTAAGTGTTGAATTTTTCGCAGAAAAATCAACTTGAAGCGGTATTAATTTTAAAAAATTATTTTTATTACTTTATTATGCGGTGTTTCCTAAAATCTTTGCCAATTTTTATTTTACAGCAAAAAATTACCATAATCTATGCCCTTTTCGGTTATAAGCATTTTCACCTTATCTTCCGACTGATAGTTTATGGTTATAAGACCTTCCGCCTCAAGTCCTTTTATAGCGGAATTATATTTTTTCAGCATATTGGGCGACATACCGGCAAACTTATAACTATAATTATCAGAGCCGCAAAGATATGACTGATAAGCTCTCTGAAAAATTTCCTTTTCAATATTATTCATAAAAATACCGCCTTTCAAATTCCTTGGGTAATATTATACAATGTTTATAACAAATAGACAAGTAATTTTTTAAATCCACAATCAATCCGCTTTAAAACCGAGGAACGCTGTCCCATATATGGTATAGTAATTACACTTTAAAACCTCAAGATTCTCAAAAACTGTATAAAATTTTATAAATATGATAAAAATACTTATGAAACAAAATTAATATTAATGGAGGGTCATTTATGGGAATAAGTTTTGATAAAAGCTGTACACGAGAAAATCTTATGCGTGCTTTCGCTGGTGAAAGCCAAGCAAGAAACAGATATACCTTTGCCGCTGAAAAGTCAAAAAAAGCAGAACTTCACGTTATCAACGCCATATTCACTTTCACAGCAAATCAAGAAAAAACCCACGCGGAGATTTTTTATGATTTTTTAAAAGATGAGGCTGGAAAAAACATCAGCATAGAAGGCAATTACCCAATTGATATATACGAGAACATTCCAGACCTTTTAAAGGCAGCAGAGCATAATGAATTTCAGGAATATGAAAATGATTACAAAAAATTTGCGGAAATTGCCAAAGAAGAAGGTTTTATGGAAATTTCAAATACTTTTCGTATGATTGCTGAAATTGAGAAAACCCACGGTGAAAGATTTAGAAATTTTGCCGAATTGCTGGAAAACGGAAAACTGTTTGTTTCCGATGTTGAAACAAGCTGGGTTTGTCTTAATTGCGGTCATATCTATAAGGGAAAAGAAGTTCCGCCGGAGTGTCCTGTCTGCAAACACGCGAGGGGATATTTTGTAAGAGTTGAATTATCTCCTTTTCAAAAATAACTGACAATAAATAATTTTACCCATATTCAGCAAGAGTTTAAACTCTTGCTGAATACATATAGTCAAATCACTTGAAAATAAGTAAAAGGAAGCTGCTGAAAAGGCGTTTTCAGCTAGATAAAATTTTTCATTTTACAAAATATGCTGTTTTTTATCCCACTCATTAATTAAATCAATACATTTATCATATTCAAAATTATCTATATAAATTTCAAGTTCTTGTATAAATTCATTAATCTCTTTTGTATAAGAATATTTATTAATTTTTTCCATAGTATTTTCCATAGTATTAATATCAAAATTCCCAGCAGCCTTTTTAATTGTCAAAATAAGATTGCTGTCTATACTTTCAAAAACCTCTTTGTCATTGTTTTTTGTTTCTTTCTCATAATTCTCTATATATTGATTTATATCTTTAAAAAGCTCCAATATTTCATCATAAAATACAGTAATATTCTCACTTATATATTTCATATCAGCGTTTTGAGCAGCCATTTCAAGAAGTTTAGCCTTTTCAGAAACAGATATCGCGCCAATATTAGCGCTTGAACTTTTCAGCCCGTGAATTTTAATTCTAAATGTTTCAATATCTTTTTTAATCAAGTCATCAAATTCTTTATACATCTCTTTTGACTCTCTTAAATAAGACTTAAGTACTTTATAATAAGAGGCAATATTTCCGCCAACATTTCTTAAGCCGGCAGAATAATCAATTCTTTTTATAGTATCAGAGTTACTTTGCTCAGAGTCATCAGTTTGCAATTCTGCATCCATTTTAACAGGCAAAAAATCATATAAAACTTTGTTAAGCTGTTTCAAGTCAATAGGTTTTGCCAAAAAACCATTAAATCCGTTTTTAATAAAAAAATCACGTGAACTTGTAAGGGCATTAGCCGTAAGAGCGATAATAGGAAGCTTTTTATACTTTTCATCATCAAAACCTCTTATTATTTTTGTAACATCAACTCCATCCATATTAGGCATCATATGGTCCATAAACACAAGGTCATAATCCTTAGCCTTAATCATTCTTATAGCCTCTGTCCCATTTAAGGCTACATCCACATCCATATTATACGGCTCCATAAGTCCCTTTGAAACTTGTAAATTAACACTTATATCGTCAACAATAAGAACTTTTGCCTGGGGAATAGAAATTATTTTTTCATTCAGAAAACTATTCTTATCTTCATCAAAATCAGAAGTATCCTCTTTGCATATAACATCTCTGTTAACTGGTTTATAGTCAATTACTTTTTGTTTAATTCCAACAGTAAAAACAGAACCCTCGCCATAAACACTTTCAACTCTTATATATCCGCCCATCATTTCAGCAAGATTTTTACTTATAGCAAGACCAAGACCAGTTCCAGATATAGACCGGTTTTTTCTTGTATCCACTTGATTGTACGTTTCAAATAGTTTCTTCATATCCTCCTTTTTAATACCTATTCCAGTATCAGAAATTTTCATAATTAAGCTAACAATATCATTATTTTTTTTATCATCATCAATTATTTGTTTCTTCCACTCAAGAGTAAGTTTTATTGTACCTTCACTTGTAAACTTTACGGAATTTCCGAGTATATTAAAAAGTATTTCCTTAATCCTAATATTGTCGCCCTCAAATACAGAAGGCATATCCTCTGGTAAATCAACCGTAAACTCAATTGGTTTATCGTGAAGCCTTACTTTAATAATATTATAAACATCGTGAAGAACGCTTCCTATGTTATACTGTTCCTCAATAATCTCAAATTTTCCCGATTCTATTTTAGACAAATCCAAAATGTTGTTTATAATTGTCAAAAGGCTTTTGCTTGATGTAAGAATATTTTTTATATTTCCTCTTTGGTCTTCATTAAGCTCACCTCTAAGAACTATTTCACTAAGACCAATAATAGCATTCATAGGAGTTCTAATTTCGTGGCTTACATTGGCAAGAAAATCACTTTTTGCCCTATTAGCGGCATCAGATTCGTCTTTCATACGAATAAGCTGCTCTGTATAATAATGAGATTCTGTAACATCAAAAATACAAGCGGCATACCCTTTTATATATTCTCCATCATAAACAGGCGATACATGACACTCATAATACTTTCCTTTAAGCTCAAAATCATTTCTTCCGCCTTTTTTAAGAATTTCGCTTATAATAATAGAGCATCTATTTATTTTATCACCCTTTTTCATATATTTAAGTCTTGGAAAAACTTCTCTCGCGGAAAGATTAGACTCAAGATATTTAAAATTACGGTCAACAACAATAATAGCCTCAATCATATTTCTAATAATAATTTCTCGAGCCGACTGAACAAGGTCAAAAACATGATATCTATAAATAATAGTCATAAAAAATATACACGAAATAATAAATCCAACTGGCGTAAAATCTGGAATTGCCGAAATCTCAAAAGAATCAATCAATATAAATATTGACGCTATAACAGAGGAAATACTAATCTGAGAACTCTTCCTATTGTCTTCTTTTTCAGATTTAATAAAATTAAATAAAGTTATGTACATCATACCAGCGACTGTAAGAAGTCTTACAGC
>CAOJPS010000228.1 GCA_948441255.1 uncultured Eubacteriaceae bacterium
AACAAACCAAAAAAAACCAAAGAAAAAGAAAATTATGCACGTTCAGATTGTAAATGATGTTATTGACTATATAAAGGTTAAGCTTGAACGAAATGAGTATTTGAATGACGCTGATTTTAGAAAGGTTTTGCAAGCGTATAAGTTATAATAGTAATAAGGAGGTTTATTGCCTTGTCAAAAAGTGATGTTATTGAGGTTGAGGGAACTGTTCTTGAAAAACTTCCCAACGCTATGTTCCAAGTTGAATTGGAAAACGGACATAAAATTCTTGCCCATATATCAGGCAAGCTTCGTATGAATTTTATCAGAATTATTCCAGGGGATAAAGTTTTGGTTGAAATGTCGCCTTATGATTTGTCTAAAGGCAGAATTAAATGGAGAGATAAATGAAAGGAGCGGTTTTAAATGAAAGTTAGACCATCTGTTAAGCCTATGTGTGAAAAATGCAGAGTTATTAAGAGAAAGGGCAGTGTCAGAATTATTTGTGAGAACCCTAAACACAAACAAAAACAAGGCTGATTTTTTGAATATGGTTTTAGAGGGGCAAAAATCCTTGCGGACCGTCGTTGCTTGTTGTTTGTTAATTTATTTTTTATGTATATATATTATTTCTAAATTTATCAGGAGGTGTATTGATACATGGCTCGTATTGCCGGTGTAGATTTACCAAGAGAAAAACGTGTGGAAATAGGCCTTACTTATGTATATGGTATTGGTCGTCCAAGTTCTAACAGAATTTTGAAAGAAGCTGGTGTTAATCCAGATACAAGGGTAAGAGATTTATCTGACGATGAGGTTGCCAGAATACGTGACGTTATTGACAAAACCCAGACTGTTGAGGGTGATTTAAGAAGAGAGATTGCCCTTAATATTAAACGTCTTATGGAAATTGGCTGTTATAGAGGAATTCGTCACAGGAGAGGACTTCCTGTAAGAGGGCAGAAAACCAAAACTAACGCTCGTACAAGAAAAGGTCCGAGAAGAACTGTTGCTAACAAGAAAAAATAATTTTGGGAGGTTCCATTAAATGGCTAAGAAAGCAGTTAAAAAGACTGCCGGCCGCAGACGCCGCGACAGAAAAGTCGTTGACCGTGGTCAGGCTCATATAAAATCTACTTTTAACAACACTATAGTTACTATTACCGATGCCGCAGGCAACGCTCTTTCGTGGGCCAGTGCCGGCGGACTTGGTTTTAGAGGCTCAAGAAAATCCACTCCTTATGCGGCTCAAATGGCTGCTGAAACGGCTGCAAACGCTGCTAAGGATTATGGTCTTAAAACGGTTGAAGTTTTTGTTAAAGGTCCGGGAAGCGGACGAGAAGCTGCTATTCGTGCTTTGCAGGCAGCTGGGCTTGACGTTACTATGATTAAAGACGTTACTCCTGTTCCGCACAATGGTTGCAGACCGCCGAAACGTAGAAGAGTTTAATTTTTATTATATATTATGGAGGTGCATTTTTAAATGGCTAGAGAAATAGGTCCTGTTCTTAAAAGATGCAGATACCTTGGTATTGAACCGGCTGTACTTGGTGTTTCAAAAAAACCGAGTAAAAGAAAAAGAGTTATGAGAAAATCAAGCGAGTACGGTTTACAGCTTAAAGAAAAGCAGAAGGTAAAATTTATTTATGGTGTTTTGGAAAAACAGTTCAGAACTTACTATAAAAGAGCGGAAAATATGAAAGGCATTGCCGGCGAGAATCTTCTTATGCTTCTTGAGTTAAGGCTTGACAATGCGGTTTATAGACTTGGTTATGGACGTACAAGAAAAGAAGCAAGACAAATTGTTCGTCATAATCTTATAGTTGTTAACGGAAAAAAAGTTAATATCCCATCTTATCAAGTTAAAGTTGGTGATATTATCGAAGTTAAAGAAAGCAAAAAGGATTTGCAGAGATTTAAAGATGTTCTTGATATTACATCATCAAGAATAGTTCCTCAGTGGCTTATTGCTGACCAAGATAACCTTAAAGGTACTGTTAATTCTCTTCCTACAAGAGAGCAGATTGAATATCCTGTTAATGAAACACTTATTGTCGAGTTGTACTCTAAATAATAATTTTTTTTCCGCTGGGACTTTTTGTCCCTTCGGATTTGCAATAAATGTATTTTATCTATAATATTGTCTTTATTATTTATGTTAATTTTAAGGGGGTTCGAATGAGTGTTTGAATTTGAAAAGCCTCGTATTGATATTACGGAGAAATCACAGGACGGAAAGTATGGTAAATTTGTTGTTGAACCGTTGGAAAGAGGTTATGGAACAACTTTAGGAAATTCACTTAGAAGAATTCTTCTTTCTTCTTTGCCGGGGCAGGCTGTCAGCACTATTAAAATTGATGGGGTTTTGCACGAGTTTAGTACAATTCCTGGAGTTAAGGAAGATGTTACTGAAATTGTTTTGAATCTTAAAAATCTCGCTATAAAAAATAACAGTGACAGTTTTGAACCTAAAATGGCTTATATTGACTTTGTTGGTGAGGGTGAGATTACTGCTGGTGATATAAAGGTTGACGCCGATATTGAAATTCTTAATCCGGAACTTCACATCGCTACTTTAAGCGGCGGACCTAATAGTAAGCTTTTTATTGAGATTACTATTACAAGAGGCAGAGGTTATGTTGAGGCTTCAAAAAATAAAAAACCTGACCAGCCTATTAGAATGATTCCGGTTGATTCTCTTTATACGCCTGTTCATAGAGTGAATTTTCTTGTTGAGGATACGCGTGTTGGAAATATTACCGATTATGACAAACTTACTTTTGAAGTTTGGACAAATGGAACTATTACCCCTGAAGACGCTGTAAGTCTGGGCGCTAAAATTTTGAATGAACATTTGAACTTGTTTGTTAATTTATCTGACGCTGCTATGAATACTGAAATTATGGTTCAGAAAGAGGAAGATAAGAAAACTCAAGTTCTTGAACTTAGTATTGAAGAACTTGACCTTTCTGTTCGTTCTTATAACTGTCTTAAACGCGCGGGTATTAATACAGTTGAGGACCTTGCTAATAAAACTGAAGAAGATATGATGAAAGTACGTAATTTGGGACGTAAGTCTTTAGAAGAAGTGCTTAATAAGATGAATGAGCTTGGACTTGCTTTGAGTCCTAATGACGATTAATTTTTAAGGAGGTTTAGTAATGGCCGGATACAGAAAACTTGGTCGTACCTCGAGCCAGCGTAAAGCTTTGCTTCGTAATCAAGTGACCAATTTATTATATCATGGAAAAATTAGAACTACTGAAACTAAGGCTAAAGAAATAAGAAAAATTGCGGAAAGATTGATTACTCTTGCCGTTAAGGAGAAAGATAATTTTACAGAAGTTACAGTTACTGCTAAAGTTGCTAAAAAAGATTCTGACGGGAAAAGAGTTAAAGAGGATGTTAATGGTAAGAGAGTTACAGTTTTTGATGAAGTTGAAAAAACTATCAAAAAAGATAATCCTTCTCGTTTGAATGCAAGAAGAAAAATACTTAGTGTTCTTTATCCTGTTACAGAAGTTCCGGCTGACGGAAGGAAAAAGAGAGCCAATACTAAAAACGTTGATATGGCTAAAAAAATGTTTGAGGAAATTGCTCCTAAGTATGTTGATAGAAATGGCGGTTATACTCGTATAATTAAACTTGGCGCAAGACGCGGTGATGGCGCTGAGGAAGTTATTATTGAATTAGTTTAAAAGTCAGAACCACCGGCTAAGCCGGTGGCTTGAGATAGCCCTATAAGGACTTGGTGCCAGTTTGTGCTATTCTCACACTAAAAAAACTGACAATCGTACCACAGTTACTAATTGCTGCCCTCATCGGGCAGCTTTTTATTGTATTAGAAAACCACCAGTAGAACTGGTGGTGTTCTAATACAATAAGA
>CAOJPS010000229.1 GCA_948441255.1 uncultured Eubacteriaceae bacterium
TGAAAGAACTTAAAAAGAAGTAAAAAAATTTATTTTACTCAAAAGTCTGCGAAGCGCTTCACAATTCGCTTACCGACTTTTGCCGCAAGCGAACGTAAAATATTTTTTTACCGTTATTCAAGTTCTTTCACTATAAGTGTAATTACTAAGGGTGATATTTTCTTATACTTTAATTCTATAGTCTAAATCGTAAAAAGTCAATGGTTATAAATTTTTATTATAATACAGCAATATCCTCTTTACAATTTTGAATATATTAATTATACTAAGAATAGAAAGTTATTGCTTGAAACGGTTTAGCAGTATTGTTATGCGCTTATTGTTAGAGTGTTATCTGTCGGCTTTTTTTGAGTTTTATATTTTATGGAGGATGTGAGTTAATTATGAAAATAGAGAAAATAAGTGAAAGTCAAATAAAAGTTTTTTTAAACCAGTCTGATTTAACAGAAAGAAATATAAAGCTTACGGAACTGGCGTATGGCTCGGAAAAAACGCAGGCCTTTTTTCGTGATATGATGGAAAAAGCTATTGAAACTTGCGGATTTGAGGTTGAGGATTCGCCTCTTATGATTGAGGCTGTTCCTGTTTCTTCTGAAAGTATAATGATTATTGTTTCAAAAGTTTCTGAAGACAGCCGGGTTGATAATAAATTTTCGCTTATGCCTCCTAGCAGGGAAGAACGAAAATTTAAAAGAAAAGATATTAAAAGTGATTTTTTTGGTGATACATTTTTTGATAAAAATATTACCGATGAAAATATTATAATTTATTCTTTTGAAAATCTTGACGCTGTATCTGCTTTGGCGCATAAAGCCGATAAGTTTTATTCTGGTACAAATATGCTTTATAGGTATGATAGTAAATATTTTCTTATTGTTCAAAATGATAATCCCAAAGATGGAATTGAAACTGATACAATTGAATTGCTTTTTTCTGAATATGGTACAAAACATATTTCAAATTCTATTTCAATGTATTTTCTTATGGAACACGGAGAGGTTATTGTTAAGGATGATGTTATAAAAACTTTTGCTTCATTTATGTAAAATTTGTTTTTAAAATTGCGTTAGTATTTGTCTAATTTTTACAAATATCTTATTATTTTATTTTAACTGTTGATTTTTATTATAGGTTGTGTTAAAATATCATTTGTTATGTTATCTATGAAAGAGATGCCAAAATGTATCTGAATTTTAGAGAAAGAGGTGTAAGTGATGAAAGAAGGTATTCATCCAGAATATTTTCAGGCTAAAGTAAAATGCAACTGCGGAAATGAGTTTGTTATGGGTTCGACTAAAGAAGAAATTCGTGTTGAGGTTTGCTCAAAATGTCACCCTTTTTATACGGGAAGCCAGAAGCTTTTGCTTGATGCCGGTGGACGTGTTGATAAATTCAATAAAAAATATGGCAGAAAGTAATTGTGTTTTTAAATATTTATTTTACAGCAATTCCGGTATAGATAGAAAAAGAATATTTTATTCTAATATTTTAGCGAAAGGTGTTTTGCTCTTTAAACACCGAAAGCGTTAAGAAATATTGAATAAAATGTTTTTTCTATCCTCTGTTTATTCTGGAATTGCTGTAATTGTAAAAAACAGAACCGATTTTTTTATTGATTCTGTTTTTTATAGTTTTAAAATTTAATGGCGTATGCTTTGTCTTATATATTAGTTTAAATTAGCCCCTATGCCTTTTGGTATAGGGGTTTTTAAAAGACGATATTCTTTTGAAATCGTACTTTTGATAATTTTATAGTAAACACCGCACAAAGGATAATAAAAATAATTTTTTGAATTATGCGGTATTTCCTATAGTAAAACAATAGAACTGTTTAATGTTTCACATTAAAAATTTTGTGAATTGCTATAATGAATTTTCAGCCTGTATCTTGAGGTAATATCGCGCGATTATGATTTTATAGATTTTGTTAATATTTTTTTGAATTATGCGTTATTGCCCTAAATAGAGCGGGACCGGAGGTGTTTTTATGAAAATAGGTTTTATCGGAGCAGGTAAGGTGGGATGTTCCTTCGGAAAGTATCTGAGAAGACAAGGATTAGATATTTCGGGCTTTTTTAGCAGGAATGTTCAGAACTCCCAGTTTGCCGCCGATTTTACAGAATCTGTTTGTTTTGGTGATTTGGAACTTTTTATAAGAGAATCGGACATTATTTTTATTACTGTTAATGACGGAGCTATAAGTGATGTTTGGAAACAGCTCTCTTGTGAAAATTTGAATCGTAAAATTATTTGTCATTGCAGCGGCGCTTTGTCTTCTGATGTATTTTTGGGGGCATTGGATAGGGGGGCTTATCCTTGTTCTGTTCACCCTATGCTTGCTGTTTCAGACAAAAAGTCTTTTGACGGTTTTGCCAAAGCTTTTTTTACTGTTGAGGGTAATTCGTTCGCTTGCGGTGAAATTAAAAAAATTTTAAACAGTATAGGTAATCAAGTTAAAATTATTGATGAACCTCAGAAAAAAACACTTTATCATCTTGCTTGTGTTTTTCAAAGCAATTTTGTCAACGCTGTTGTTTCAAAAGGAATTGATTTTTTGAAAGATTGTGGTTTTAGCGAAGCTGAAGCTCTTTTGGCTTCAAGTAAACTTATTTCAGAAAATGTAAAAAATGTTTTGGAAAAAGGTATTTCAAAGTCTTTGACGGGACCTGTCGAACGCTGTGATTTAAGTACAGTTGAAAAACATATTGATATTTTGGAGGGAAAAGACGCTGTTATTTATAAACTGCTTTCTTTGGAACTTACAAAAATTGCTGAGTCTTTGCATCACGAAGTTTGCTATGATGAAATGAAGAAAATTCTGGAGGTTGTTATATGAAAAATACAGTTATTACTTTTTCTCAGGCGAAAGAAAAAAATGAAAGATTGTCTATGCTTACCGCTTATGATTATTCTACCGCTAAACTTATTGACGAAGCAGGGATTGACGCTATTTTGGTTGGTGATTCCCTTGGTATGGTTTGCCTTGGATATGAAAATACTCTTTCTGTTACAATGGAGGATATGATTCATCATACTGCCGCTGTTTCAAGAGGATGTAAAAATGCTTTAATTATAAGCGATATGCCTTTTATGTCTTATCAAACCTCGGTATATGACGCTGTTGTAAATGCCGGCAGACTTATAAAAGAGGGGGGAGCTCACGCTGTTAAGCTTGAGGGAGGCAGAGAATTTGTTCCTCACGTAAAAGCTATTGTAAACGCGTCTATACCTGTTATGGCCCATATTGGGCTTACACCGCAGTCTATAAACGCTTTTGGAGGGTTTAAGGTTCAGGGAAAATCTGCTGAGGCGGCAAAAAAACTTATCGAAGACGCTGTTTTGCTGCAGGAGGCAGGTGCTTTTTCTGTTCTTATGGAATGTGTGCCGGCTAAACTTGCCGAAATTATTACAAAAAAGCTTTCGGTTCCTACAATAGGTATTGGAGCGGGTGCTGGCTGTGACGGGCAGGTGCTGGTTTATCAGGATATGCTGGCTATGTATTCGGATTTTACTCCTAAGTTTGTTAAAAAATATGCCGATATTGGCGATGTTATGAGAAATGCTTTTAAAAATTATAAGGAAGAAGTTTCTAAAGGAATTTTTCCGGAAGAAAAACACGGGTTTTCCATTGACGCCGATATTATTGAAAAGTTGTATTGATTTATGGAAATACCGACAAATTAAAAAATTATTTTTATAGCAATCCAATTTAAAAATTAACAAAAGGAGATGAGATAAAATTTATTTTTACAAGGCGCCGGAAGGAGAGCATAGCCAAATGCCTATGCCGACTGACGGCAACACAGTGAAAATAAATTTTAGCCATCGAACTTGTTTATTTTTAGGTTGGATTGCTATAA
>CAOJPS010000230.1 GCA_948441255.1 uncultured Eubacteriaceae bacterium
CATACTAGCGCTTCCTCCGCTCACTCTATGAAAAGATAAAATCCCCATAAAAATAATAGCACAACTCTTAATGCCCCAACTTACACAAGTTTTAATTAATTCTGTAAATTTTGATAATATCTCTCTTTCAGATAAATAATTTACAATTTGCATAACAGAACCAGCTATAAGAAAAGGAACAGCAAAGTTTTCAATGAATAAAACAATAAATTCGGCGGCAGAAAAAATAACTGATGAAAACAAATAAGCGCTTGCGGTTCCTCCCGACATAACTAATGTACCAATTATAACAGGAACAGAAGCTTTCATAAGTTCTGATATAACATTAACTGTGTCTTGCATAATTGATATGCAAACAGAAAATGAAGAAAAAAGAACAATTACCATAACAATATATGTAATATAAAATCCAAGTTCACCAGTTTCTTTATTTTTCAGAGATTGAGTAAAATTTTTTATTACAGCACTTAAAATACATATAATAATGGCATTTTTTATAATATTAGCATTTTCATAAATTTCTTTGAAAATTGTTTTTAAAATATAATCAAAAATACCTTTTACAGAAAAATCAATTTCTCCAGAAATAAAGTTCTCAGCAGTTGTTTTAATATCAAAATCTTTACCATACTCATTATTTTTAAAAATGGCATTAATATCCTCAAATTCATTTTTATCAAAATATTTTGTCAAAATTTCTGTATCTTGACAAAAACAGTTTAATATATTACCAAAAATAAAAATAACAAAAATTATAACAGTAATAATAAATTTTTTCATTCGTTATCAACTCCATAAGATAAAAAATCAAGGCATAAGATTCATAATCATTTCAATAAGACTCATAAGAACAGGAGCGGATATAACCATAATAATAACTTTTCCAGCAAACTCAATTTTTGAGGCTATAGAATTTTCTCCGGCGTCAGAGCATATCTGAGAGGCAAACTGAGAGATATAGGCAATTCCAATAATTTTTAAAACAATATCAACGTATTTAATGTCAATATTGCTTTTGGAAATCATTTCATAAAGAATTTGAATAACAGCTTCAATTTTAGGTAAAATTCCCACGAAAATGATTATTCCAACAGCAACACTTATTAACACTGATATACTTGGGATTTCTTTTTTTATAATAATTGATAAAATCATTCCTATAATACCAATTATGGCAATTTGGGTAATATCCATAATAAAACCACCAACCTTGTTTATCCCAATTGAAATAAAGTTTGAACAGTTTCAAACAAGGCGCTTATGTATTGAATTATCCAAAATAATACTACAACCAGTCCCGCTAAAGTTGTCATCATAGCAAGTTCTTCGCGCCCGGCTCGGATAAGTACTTGATTTAAAACAGCTACTAAAATTCCAACAGCCGCTATTTGAAAAACAACTGTAATCTCCAAAAAAATCCCTCCTAAAAAAGAATAACCATAATAATAAAACCTCCTAAAAAACCAAGACTTCTAAACATTCTTTTATTTTTTTTTGACTTTTCAGAAAGCTCTGAAATTTTATTGTCAATATAATTAACAGTAATTTCAATATTATTACTTTGCTGCTGTTTATCAAGATAACCCAAAGTTTGTCCAAAAGAAATAAAATTTTCAATGTCTTCTTTTTCAAAATAAGTATTTTGAGATTTTTCTTCTAAAATTAATTTCCATAATTCTCCAGCAGAGCAATTTCCATATCCAAGTCTTTCTGAAAATTTACTGAATATATCACACACAGGTTTTTTTACTTTCAATGAAATATTTTTTGTAGCTTCCGCTATAGGTGACAAATTGAATTCGATTTCAGATATAAGCAATAATAAAGCTTTTTTTATTTCAAGTAAATCATTTATTCTATATTCAGCCTTAAAGGAATAATAAACTCCTAAAACGCAACTTGAAATTAATACCAAAATCCCTCCTATAACTTTTAAAAACATAAAATCCCTCCTTAAAATAAGAAAAGTTAAAACAATTTATGTCTTTTTAATCTCTTTAAAATCTTCGTCATAAACTCCGTCAATTGTTCCCGGACCTCTCCGGCTGCTTAACACAATATATCTCTGAAAAATATTTTTTTCTTTGATTTTTTTAAAAATGTATCTTGTTTTCAAATCATCAATATTTTCTGAATGTATTGTACAAATTACCTTGACACCTGAATTGACAGCGTCACAAACAGCTTTAACTTCTTCGGGTCTGCCTATTTCATCAAAAGCTATGACTCTAGGCGACATAGCTCTTAAAAGCATATATATGGAATTTTCTTTTCTACCTCCGTCAATAACATCTGTTCTTATTCCTAAATCATTTTCTTCTTTTCCAAAAAAAGTTCCTCCTATTTCAGAACGTTCATCAGCAACACCTATATTAACACCATCAAATTTCCCTTTTATCCCACAACTTAAAGTCCTTATAATATCTCTTAGCAAAGTTGTTTTTCCGCAGCAAGGAGGAGAAATGATAAGGGTATGAAAGATATTGGGGATTGCTATAAAATCAATAATATCTTTGCTGCAGCCTATAATTTCTCGTGGAATCCTAAAATTAAATCCTGATATATTCTTAATTGTTTTAACTTGTCCATTTTCAAAAATCGCTTTTCCACAAATTCCAACCCTTACCCCTTTTGGCATGGTAATAAATCCTTGTTTTATTTCTTCCTGAAAAGCATAAACTGAAAAACGACTTATAAGCTCCATAATTCCGTTTATATCTTCTTTTTTAGGTATGTAAGCACTATCAATATCACAAATACCTTTACTGTTAAAAAAATATTCTTTTCCTCCGCCTCTTAGATACATAGGTTTATTAAGCCTTATTCGTATCTCCTCAGCATTTTCAAAATAAAATTCATCAATTGTTTCAAAAATTTTTTTTATATCCCGACATACATATCCTAAAATAAAATCTTTAAAAGCTTTCATATAAAAGCCTCCTTATAAAAGTATAATGTTTATTTTGTAACCTTTTTTTCTGTTATATTGTTGTAGTTTCTTTTAAACTATATGAGCCTAAATTATTTTTTAGAACAAAAATAAGAAATATTATTTTAACGTGAGTTTGAGGAAAAATTATAGTGAAACTCAGCAAAACGTAGTTTTGCTCAAAATTTTTTGTCAAACTTTTTCAAAAAGTTTGTGGAGTCCCCCGGTGAAACCTCAAGGTTTTTAATGCGTAGAGAGTATTTTTGGAGGTTTGGAATGTAAGTGTTGAATTTTTCGCAGAAAAATCAACTTGAAGCAGTTTTAATTTTAAAAAATTATTTTTATTACTTTATTATGCGGTGTTTCCTTTATAATATATATAATTGAGCTGATTTACAAATTTATATGTATAATGTAAAAATTATTATTGTTTTATAGGGAAATTTTGTTTATAATATATTGTATGATTATTAAATTAAAATATAGGGAGGAATGAAAATGAAAAATAAAGAGGTTAAAAAGAGTATTAGAGGTAAGATAATAGGGTATACAACTGCTGTTATTATTGCACTTGTTGTAGTTACTTCTTTTATTATGGTGTTTTCTATGAACTCTCTTACCGACGCAATTCTTTTAGATACCCTTCAGCCTATGGTTAAAGAAGCATCAAAAACTGTTGAAGGAAATTTACATATGCTTGCAGACAGAATGATGAGCCTTGCTGATGACAAAAGACTTACAGTTAGAAATGCAAATTATGAGCAGAATTGTAAAGAGGTTCTTATTGAGGCAAAGGATGTTTATGAACTTTATGCTATAGGTCTATACAACAAAGATGGAAGTTTGTTTCTTGGGGATGAGGAAAGTCCTAAATCAATTAACTCCGAGATAATTTTT
>CAOJPS010000231.1 GCA_948441255.1 uncultured Eubacteriaceae bacterium
CTGTGGGCGATAATAATGACAGTCTTATTCGCCATAAGGTTTTCAATGGCTTTTTGCACAATGGCTTCTGATTTATTATCCAAGGCGGAAGTCGCTTCATCCAAAATAAGAATGGGGGAATTGCGCAAAAATGCGCGGGCTATCGCCACCCGTTGTTTTTGTCCTCCGGAAAGAAGGTTGCCCCTTTCGCCAATCGGAGTGTCAAGTCCGTTTTCAAGTTCTGCGATAAATTCATCCAAATATGCCGCTTTTATGGCTTTTCGGATTTCTTCTTCTGTCGCATTTGCTTTGCCCAGCAAAATATTATCGCGGATTGTGCCGTTAAAGAGAAAATTATCTTGAAACACAATGGTGATTTGTGAACGCAGCGCTTCAATCTCGATATTTTTTATGTTGTTGCCGTCAATGGTGATAGCGCCTGATTGAATATCGTAAAAACGCGGCAAAAGGGAAACAATGGTGCTTTTTCCGCCTCCGGAGTTTCCGACAAGGGCGATGGATTCATTCTTTTTTATCTCAAGGGAGAAATCATGCAGAACGGGTATCCCCTCCCTATAAGAAAAATTGACGTTTTGAAATTTGATTGCATGGTCGAAATTGGTGATTTTAAGAGCTTCAGGGCTGTTTTGTATGTCCGGTTCTATGTCTAAAATGTCATAAATACGTTCAATGGCTAAAAATCCTTGTTGGATGTTGACAATGGTGTTTCCCATCGCTTTCAAAGGGGTATACATCATTAAAAGCGCGGCTAAGAAGGATACGAAATCCCCGGCTGTGATTGTTCCCTGCACAATGAGCCAGCTTCCATACGCTATTGTCAGACTGATGCCGATTGATACGGAAAAATGCATGAAAGGTGAAATCCATGCGGTTCTTTTAACCATTTTGACGGAAAGTTTAAAAATTTCATTTAAATTCATTATAAATGAATTTCGTTGCGTATCTTGAAGATTATAGGCCAAAATGGTTCTGTTTCCGGAATAGGTTTCGTTATATTTAGTGTTTATTGTTGATATGACATCGGTATTTTTTGCAATGATTTTTTTGAGCAGTCTTCGTACCGTGGTAAGGGGGGCGACGGTTATCGCCAAAATGATAATGGCGATGATGGAAAGCTGCCATGAGGTGTAAATCAACACGCAAAGAAGGGATAAGGTGGAGCAGACCCTTGTCACTAGGTTTTTTAAATTGCTTAACAAACCGGAACAGGCGAGATCCGCATCGGAGGAAAACCGCATCAATATTCTTCCGGAATTTTGTTCATCATAATATTTGGGGTCAAGTGACAGTAATTTGTTGTATAACGCTTCTTTAACGTTTAAATTTAATTTTCCGCCGGCATAAGCGGTTAAAAAGGCGGACAGATAGAGAAGCACTCCTTGGATAATGGTGAAGCCTACGATTAAAAAAGGCAAATACCAAGGAGCTTGGGCATTGTTGCTTACAATCACCAAATCCGTATAAGGCTTCAAAAATAGTGCGATAGTGGCGTCAAGGGAACCGATGGGCACTCCGATAACAAGGGAAAGCAGTGAAATAAACCAAATCGGTTTTACAAACGGCCACAGCTTGAGGTAATTTTGGACAAAATTATTTTTCTTTATGATTGATAACAGCAAATCGTACTTCCATGATTTTTTTGTAGACTATAATTAAATTTATCTTTATAGTCAATCTCCGTAAGCCTATCCGGTATGGAAAAATGTTGAGGGGTGTGGTGATGAGAAATTATTCTTTGGAATTTATGCGAATTTTTTTAATGTTTATCATTGTGTTCGGACACTTAAATGAACATTTGCCAATTTTGGGGAAATCAGCGGACTTATCTCCCCATTCGTATATGGCTGTGCAAAGTTTTTTTGTCCTGGGCGGATTTTTTGCATATATGAATTTAAAAAAATATGATTTCTGCGGATTGATGATGAAAACATACCATAGGATTTTGCCGCCTTTTTTATTTTCCGTAATATTATCGATTTATTTATGGCATACTTCAAGTACTCTTCTCATAAAGGCGTTTTTTTTGCTTCCGGGCTTATATCCTTCTTCTCAAATTTTATATGCCGGAGATTGGTTCTTAGGGGTATATTTTTGGCTGATTTGTTTCTTTTCTTATATATATATATAATTTAAAATGGGCAAATTATTTGACTGTTATTGTTATTTTTTGCTTTTTTTGTATTTCTGTAAACGCTCAGGCAGATAACAGTTTTATGTCTACGTATTGGCATGTGATACCGTCAGAGCTTCCTAGAGGATTTATCAGTATCGGCGGCGGTTTTTTGCTCGGAAGTGTTTCAGATAAAATAAAAATTGAAAAATCATTACTATCAATTGCTATTTTTACTTTCTTTGAATTTTATTTTTTACGGTTATTTTTTAATTTTTTGCTTAGTCCCGCCCCGAGTAAATATTCATTTAATCTTCTTGAATGGACTATCGTTAATTGTTTTTTAGTGTATTCTTTTTATAACTTAAATGGAATGATAAGTATTTTAATTAACAAAATAGATAAAGTTAACTATGTATCAAGATACGTATTTTCTTTTTTCATGGCGCATATGATTCCAATGCATTATGTGTATGTAAATAAAAGTAATTATCCCGCGGCTGAAATTTGTTTTGCTTTTCTTGGTGCGACAATAGTGCTGACGTTGATTGAGTATCATTTGTTTTCAAAGCGCTTGTATCCGTATGCCGTCGCATGGCTGCGTAAAATTTTATTTTAAATTTTTGCCGGTTGTCGGCTTTGCATAAAAAAGACCTCCGGCTGCGTCTGCCGGTGGTCTTTTTTATGTTGCGGTATATTGTTATTTGGGGGTATTGGGAAATTTCATTTTGAATCCGAAAATTGAAATTTCTTTGGTATTGTTTCGTCTGATAACTTTTACCACTCGTATTCTTAAGATTTTATATCTGAGTTCTGTATTATCTTTATTTTTTTCTTTTATGAAGAAAAAATGTTTTAGTGTTTTTAGCTTTAATTTAATAATCTTTAAATAGTGAGTTTTTTTATAGGGCGAGCGCTGCAAATAATAGAAATATTGTTCCCAGAGCGGATGTTTACAGTCGTTATGCCAAGGTTTTAAATTGCTGTTATAATGAATAATTGCATAATGTGATTTAGCCAACTTCATTTCATAATCCGTATACAAAGAATGTTGACCGTCATAAAAAGCATTGCATTGCAAATTATACGCAGGTGAAACAAATAACATCTTTTTATTGAATGTATAATTGATAACATCTTGATCCTGCCATTTCAAAATGTTTTGCTGTGTCAATTTTACAGTGTTTTTGAATAATAAATCTACAATGTTGTCTGTAATCCATTTTTTATTGTTGATAAGCAGTATGCCGGCATTGATTTCATGTTCAATATTCAATCTGCTGCAATCGTCGGAAGCTCCTTCATATAATTCTTCAACAGCTGCAATATAATTATCTTTTAAATCAATATTCCAAAATTTATTTAAACTGTCAGTTATAATGATGTCACAGTCAAAATAAAAACACTTTTCAAGTTCCGGTTTTAAAATAGGAATAATATATCTGTAATATGTTTGACGTGAAATATGTTGGCAATCAGGGGTGAGAGGGCATATTTCAAAGAGTTTGTCATCAATTTTAATAAATTCAATTTGAAAATCTTTTATTTTTTTACATGCTAAGATTTTATTTTTATTCTTTTCTTTCATTCTCATTTTCCGATCTCTTATCTTTTAAACTACCTACAATCCCCACCTTCCCAACCCCCCCCCCCCCCCCCCCCCCCCCCCCCCCCCCCCCCCCCCCCCCCCC
>CAOJPS010000232.1 GCA_948441255.1 uncultured Eubacteriaceae bacterium
TAATTAAATTATACCACAAAAAAATAATTTGTAAAGAGAACATCTGAAAAATTTTCAGGTGTTTTTTTCGTGGAAATGTTTAAAAACTACTCCTTTTTAAAGGTTGCGGAGAATAAAGAACAACGGAACTCTCGACCGGAAGAGCCGGAATAAAAATCTATGGAGGTATTAAAAAATGAAGTGGTTAAGAAAAATCATTGAAAACATAAAAATTGATGATGGAAAAATTGATATTGATTCAATTATGAGAGAAATCAATGACGAATTTCCAAAAAACGCCGTTCCAAAGGCTGAATTTAATTCGCTGAATGAACAGTTAAAGACGGCAAACGCGACAATTAAAGAATTGGAGAAATCCAATAAAGACAACGAGGATTTACAAGCTAAAATTAAAAATTATGAAACGGAAATTGAAAATTTAAAAGCGAATGATTTGCTGAAAACAAAAGAGTTTGCTCTAAAAGAAAAACTGACTAAAATAGGTGTTATGGATACAGATTATCTTATTTATAAGCACGGGGGAATAGACCGGTTTAATTTTGACGATAAAGGCGTCCCTATCGGTGTGGAAGAAACCGTTTCCGGCTATAAAGAGAGTATGCCGTATATATTTGGCTCTGATATAAACAAAACAATCTACAGACCTGTAAGAGGAGAGAAAGATAGTTTTGAGAATCCATTCGCTAAAGAAACATTTAACATGACAAAACAAGGAGAATTATTTAAGGAAAATCCTATGCGAGCTAAAGAAATGGCGGCTCAGGCAGGGATAACTATTTAAGGGGGTTTTAATTTATGGCAGGAACAAAATTAACGGATGTTATTGTGCCGGAATTGTTTAATCCTTATGTGATTAACAGAAGTGTGGAATTATCATCTTTAGTACAAAGCGGAATTGTGGCTAATAACAGTGCTTTTGACAAATTAGCAAGTCAAGCGGCACCTGTTATTAATATGCCGTTTTTTGAGGATTTGACGGGTGAATCAGAACAGATTATTGAAAGTGAGGATTTGACTGATAATAAAATCACATCAAATAAAGATGTGGCTTGTATAATAAGACGAGCCAAGATGTGGAGCGCGACAGACCTTTCAGCGGCGTTGGCTGGCAAGGACCCAATGGGGGCTATAGCAGGGCTTGTGGCTAATTTCTGGGTGAGAGATATGCAGAAAGAACTTATAGCCATTCTTAAAGGTATTTTTGGAACGGCTGAAGATGTTGACGCAAGTACAAAAGAAACACGACTTGCGAGTAATTTGCTTGATATTTCAGAAAAAACAGGAGATGCCGCAAATTGGTCAGTGAATAATTTTATTGACGCTCAGCAGCTTCTGGGAGACGCTCAAAATCAGCTTACGGCGGTGGTTATGCACTCGGCAACGTGGAGTTATCTAAAAAAATTGGAACTTATAAAAACAGAAAGACAATCAACTGACCTTTCTTTTGACACATATCAGGGCAAGAGAGTTATAATTGACGACGGATGTCCGGTTGAAAACGGAGTTTATACATCTTACTTATTCGGACAGGGAGCGGTTGCTTTGGGTAATGGTTCGCCTGTTGGATTTGTGTCTACCGAAACTGAAAGGGATAAGAAAAAAGGGTCGGGAATTGATTATCTTATTAATCGTAAAACTTATATTATGCACCCAAGAGGTGTAAGTTTTACAAATACAAATGTTGAGAAAACAGAGGGTCCGTCAAGGCTGGAACTTGCTGACCCGGCAAATTGGAAACCTGTTTATGAGCCTAAGCAGATTAGAATTGTCGCTTTTAAACATAAGATAGGACAGTGATTTTATGCTTAAAAAGCTTTTGATGGTTCTGGGAAAAAGCAATCCAGCAAGTGATGAAACAGAGCTTTTACAGTTTGTATTGGATTTGGCTTGTGACAAAGTTAAAAATTACTGTAATATTGAAATTATTCCTAAAGAACTTGAAAACACAGTTGTAAGAATTGCTGCTGACCTATGGAGAACAGAAGGATACGGCGGCGAGGAAAAGCCTAAAGAGGTTACGGCGGTAAAAAGAGGTGATGTATCTACCTCTTTTGCCTCTGTTTCAACTTGTGACAATGTTCAAAGTGATTATCTGAGCAAATATAAGGCTCAGCTTAACAGCTTTAGAAAATTGAGGTGGTAAAAGTGTTTGGAAATGTTAAAGCGGAAAGAGCCGCTGTTGAAATAACATATACTGATACCTGCGATATTGTGAGAGATGTTGAAAAGGAAATTGACTGCATAACCAAACACGTTGATGAGGCGGTATATAAAAGTGTTCCGTGTGCTTTAGTTATGGGAAAAAATCCTGTTGAATCTACTGATACGGCGGCTTTTTTTAATTATATGGCTAAAGTGCTTATGCCGCCGGAGATAGAGGTTATTGCTGGTGATAAAATTATTGTCACAAGATACGGAAGAAAAATAGAGTATACTAACGCTGGGCAGCCGGCTGTTTACGCTACTCATCAGGAGGTTGCCGTAATTGATAATTCTCCCGTTTTTGGAGGCGGTAAAAATGAAAATGAGGATTGACCTCAAAAATATTAAACAATATAAAAAGAATCTGGAGGATATAAAAAAGGATTTTCCAAGATATTTAGGGAAAATGGCAGTCGCTGAGGGAAATAAATTTGTGAGGGAAGCCGTAAGAATTACGGATGATGAAAAAATATATGCAAGCAAGACTTATGAGCGAAGTTTTCACAGTGATGATACGGCTCAAATATCAAACGGCAAAGTTACGGTTGGTATAGGAAACTACGCTAACTATTCGGGATATATAGAAAAAGGATTTAGAAGTCATTTTGTACCTGGATATTGGCGCGGAAGAGTATTTGTATATGACCCTACATCTAAAAAAGGTATGATAGTTGGGTCATATACAATAAAAGAAACACGCTGTAAAAACGGTAGAATGTTTAAAAGAGCCGTACCAACGGGGACGGTAAGAGGGAAATGGGTTTTTAAAAGAGCGTGTGAAAAAATTAAGCTTACCCAAAAAGAGAGATATTGGCGTAAGATTAATGATTTTATAAAAAGATATTCGCAAAGGGGGATTTGATTTTGTATACCAATATAATTTCAAAAGGCATAGCCAAAAAAATTAAAAAGCTTTATCCCGATAAAAAAATTGAGGTTGACGCTGTCGCTTCAAAAGCTTTGGGAAAAATTTTTGTTATGGTTTTAAACTCGGAAACAAAACGAGGTATAGGAGGTTTGAGACAGCTTGATTTGACTTTTGACGTTTCTTATGTTTGCGGTGAAACGGAAAATATGGACTATAACGATTGGCTTAAAAATATGTATTCGGAATTTGAGATTATTGAAACTGATGAAGCAAAATATCGTACGAAAAATATGCGGGGCGAAAAAGGCGAGGGCATATATCATTTTATTTTTGATGTTACAGCGAGATATTTGGTTACTGATAACGGTATTAAAATGACAGCGTTAAAACAAAAGGGAGGAAGTAAATGATGGCTAAAAAGACTGCTGAAACAGAGGAAAGTATTACAGAAACAAAAGAAAACAATGTTAAAACAGAGGAAATGAGTTTCTCAAAACGGGCGTTTCTTTCAAGTAAAAGCTATAAGCTTCATAGAGATTTAATTGAGGCGCTTTTGGAAAATGGAAAAAGCTATACAAAAAAAGAGGTTAATAAACTGATTGATGATTATTTAAAAAGGAGTGTGATGTAAATGGCGGCTGGAGGCGGAATTTTTACGGCTCAAAATAAAGTTTTGCCGGGAGCTT
>CAOJPS010000233.1 GCA_948441255.1 uncultured Eubacteriaceae bacterium
CACCGAACTAAATAAAAAGTCAGACTCTTCAATAATTTTTGTTCCGCTGTCTGTGCCGGAAAAAAATCTGTAGCCATCATTCGGTGTCGATTCAAATGTAAGTGTTTCACCTACAGATATTGTGTCACCGGTTTTAAGAGGTATACTATCCCTTGTAACCGTAAAGGTTCCATTTTCCACCACCAAAGGCATAAACAGTATCCCCTGACTGACGGTTTCGGGCGTATCGCTGCTTGCGTATATCGACAGAATATTCGGCAGTATAAATATCAAAGAGATTACAGCCGAAAATAGAAATAATCGTGTTTTCTTTGTTTTTATTTTCATAAAAAATTACCTCCTTGTAAAAATTTTATTTCTTTAAATTTAGTATTCTTATATTCTAATTGCTTTTTCTATTTTTTGCAAGTACGTAAAATGACATAGTTAATGTAAAAATTCGTACTTGACAAATTGACTTTTTTATGCATTAATGATAAGATATTGTTATAGGTGGTGTTTTATTGTGGAAAACTTAAATATAGCGATATGTGAAGATACACCGGAAGAACAGGAAAAATTACTTTCTTTATTAGAGCAAATATCCATACCCACAGAAGTTTTCGTTTTTAAAAGCGGAGAAGAACTTTTGTCGGTCTACACGCGATATGACTTCGATTTGATACTAATGGATATATATATGGACGGTATAAACGGAGTGGAAACTGTGACAAAAATACGTGAAATTGATAAAGATATTCCAATAGCTTTTATTACTACAAGTACCGACCATACCCTTGAAAGTTATCGGCTTAACGTACTAAAGTATATTGAAAAACCTTTTAGACAGGATGATATAGAAGCTATTTTAGAATTAGCGCTGATGAGAAAAAATAATTCCCCTTCCCTGTTTGTACAGAGAAACGGGAAAACAGAAAAAATTCCTTTTCCTCAAATTTTATATTTGGAACAGATGAAAAGACAAGTGTATATTTATCTGAAAAATGGAAATACTATACAGATTTACAATAAACTATCTGATATTATCCCTCAAACAAAAGACAGAAATTTTTTGCAGACGCATAAAAGCTTTTGTGTAAACCTTGCTTTTATTCGGTACATTAATATGGATTTAAAATGTTTTGTTATGCAAAACGGCAAAAACGTGCCAATTCGCCGGGAGAGTATAGGTAAAGCGAAACGTGCTTATGAAGATTTTTTGTTTAAAAAAGCAAGGGAGGATTTCTGATGAAAAAACAGACAATAATTATATTTATCACACAACTTTTTTTGCTGACGGTTATAGGGATTTTATTGTTTTTCTCATTGGATTTTAAAATTAATACACAAACTGCTCAAAAAGATGACGCTGTTACTATATGTGAAGTAACAGCGACTATTAATGGTCAGGAACAATCTATTTCTTTACCTTATGATTTTAAATCTCTGCCTAAGCATACATATGTTACTGTTACGGCAAATGTCGCTCCAAACTACGGAGATGTAATTTACCTTAAAAGCGTATATTCACAGGCAAAAATATACCTTAACGACAATCTTATTTACGAATTCGGCAATCTTGACAATTATCCGAAATTTATGACAGACCCAGCAACTGAAGTGGATATTGTTCCAATATCAGGGAATGGTCAAATACAGACTTTGCGTATGGAATTTTTATCGCCGTCATATTCTGATACTTTAACAGTCCATCCGCCGATTATGGGAAGCGGAGATGCGGTAAGTAAGGAAATTTTTTGTCAAAAAGGCATATCTTTTATATTTTCATTATTAGAAATATTTTTTGGTATTTTACTCATTGTTACTGTCGCTTTGATTATAATTTTTGAGAGGCACGGGAATATGTTTTTTTGGCTTGGAATGTTTTCATTTACAAGCGGACTATGGGGGTTTGGCGAATCAAATATAACTGTACTGCTTATCAAAAATCCAGCAATCCTTTATTTATTTGCTTTTATAGGGTTATTGACTTTTTGTATACCTCTTTTACAATTTGCCTCCCATATCATTTCTTTTAAAAATACAAAACCAATATTTTATATGACAATTTTTATAACAATTATTGCGATTTTTGTGTTGTCGTTTCAGCTTTTTGGTATTGTTCCGCTGTATAAAAGCAAATATCTTTTTCACGCGTTAATACCATTAATACTCTGTGCCTTGACAGGTTTAACAGCATACGAATGGTTTCATAATAAAAATATTGAGGCAAAACGATTTTTACTTCCTATAACAATGCTAGCGCTTTCCGCTTTTTCAGAATCATTTAATTATCAAATTCGTTTCACATATCAGTTTGCGTCGCTGTTTCAAATGGGCGTTTTGTTTTTTACCATATTTTCCGGTATTGCGGGCGGACTTTATATTAAAGACGTCATTCATAACAATAACCAGAGAAAACAGTTGACGCATGAGATGCGCCTTATGGAAATTCAAATGGAAGAGCAAAAAAAACATACATTGCTAATGACAGAAAATGCCGAAAAAACTAAACAGCAAAGACACGATTTGCGTCATCAGTTAATGGCAATTCAAACTCTTGCCGGTGCGGAAAATAAAAAACTATGTCAATATATCGATACTTTAATTCAAAATATTCCGGATACGGTAAAAAACTACTGTGAAAATCCAACTGTAAATGCTATTGTGTCACATTACGCATCCATCTGTAAAAGTGAAAAAATTGATTTTACTGTTAAAATTGTAGTTCCAAAAGAAAGTAAAGAAATTAGCGACAATAGTTTATGCGTTATATTCGGCAATCTTCTTGAAAATGCGGTAGAAGCGTGCAGACGTATGAATAAAAACGATAGAAGATTCATTTTAGTAAAAAGTGTTATGCAATATGATATTCTCACTATTGCTGTAGATAATAGTTTTGATGGCAAAGTTAAAATAGAAAGTGGAAAATTTCGCTCTGTTAAACGTAATGACTTTGGGATTGGTCTTTCCTCTGTTCAGACAATAGCCGAAAAATACCACGGTAATGTTCGCTTTGAACCTGATAAACAAGTGTTCCATTCTTCTGTATATGTACGTGTGTAATATTGTGAAAAAATATGACTGCCGATTATTTTTCTTCCACTGTATTAGCCTGAATTAAATACTATTAAAAGTTCTGGAGTTGCTTAAAGTGATATAAAAAAAGTTTTATTTTGTTTTTGCTCTTTTGATGATTTTCTTTTTAGTGCTTTTTAAGTTCTTTAATTATAATCAGTGTTTTTTTATAATACAGCAATTTCAGAATAAACAGAGGATAGAAAAAACATTTTATTCAATATTTCTTAACGTTTTCGGCGTTTAAAGAGCAAAACGCCTTTCGCTGAAATATTTGAATAAAATATTCTTTTTCTATCTATGCCGGAATTGCTGTAATCGGAATTTTTATTATAGGGATTTTTCTTTTTTAAAGCTCCTGCTTTTAGGCTCTTTCATAATATTGTTATCTAAAATCCGCTCTATGTTATATTTTAACGTGAGTTCGATGAAATTTTATAACTATTGGAACCTTTTTCTTTCGCAAAGGCTGGTCGCAAAGCTACGCTTTGCTGCTCGCCTATGCAGCCTAGGATTCCAAACCTCCAAAAATACTCTTGAAGCGTTAAAACCTTGATGTATTTCTGTATTGTGAAGATAAAATTTTAAGGAAACACCGCATAATAACAAAAACAATTTCTGAAAATTCTTAAAAATA
>CAOJPS010000234.1 GCA_948441255.1 uncultured Eubacteriaceae bacterium
GTTCGTTGAATTTTTCCAAAGCTTTCGTATCGCCAAAATCAGCGGCTTTCTTATACAAATCCATTGCCGCTTTGAAATCTTGCTTTACTCCTGCACCGTTCATCAAACAGTCTGCGGCGTTTTTCAAACCGTCAATATTACCTTTATCAGCCGCTTGTTTGTATAACTCAAAGGCTTTTTTGTCACTTTTTGAAACACCGTTGCCGACAGCGTAACAATCCGCAAGATTAACCATTGCGAAATCATCACCGTATTTTACGGCTTTTTCAAAATACTTTACAGCCTGTTTTATGTTCTGTTTAACTCCGTCACCCAAAAGATAACAAACAGCAAGATTGTTAAGAGCGTATGAATCGTCCTTTTCTGCCGCTTTTTCGTATAACTTAATGATTTTTTCTTTGTCAGCAGACTGTTGATTTTCAAGGGTTATAGCAAGATTACGCTGTGCGGCTGTGTGGTTTTGCTCCGCCGCTGAATTAAGATATTGGATAGCTTTTTTTTCGTCTATAACAACATTCATTCCTGTTAAATAGCAAACGCCCAGCATATTCTGGGCGTTTGAATTATTTTCGTCCGCTAATCTGTGCAGAGTTTCCATAATATCGGAATTGTTTTCTTTATTAATTATCTCGGACGTAAAGTATTTATCCATAGTTCCGCTGTCAATATCATTAATAATATCTGTATTTGTCTGCATTATATCGGAATATTTCTGTGCTTTTACAGCTTTAAGCGTTGTTTCTTCCATAGCCTTTTGTTTTTTAAGCGCTTCCTCATCAATTTCTGGATTATTTTTTGTTTGTACTTCATCTTCAAGCACTTTATTTTCTTTAGATTTAGGATTGTTGATTTTTTCAAAGTCCGAGCTAATTCGTTAAGCGCTTCTTTTTTCAAATCATTGGAATTACTTTTAGTACGCTTGTTTTTTCGTCTTTTAGCCATATAATAATAATGCTCCTTTCGCTATATAGGAAACACCGCACAAAGGATATTAAAAATAATTTTTTGAATTATGCGGTATTTCCTATATTTTATAAATTGTGTTTTCTTGATGAAACAATGCGGAAAACAAGCGTAAACGCCGCAATAATCAATCCCGTAAAAATAATTATTTTTTTCATTTTTTATCAGCCTTTCTTTTCAAAATTAAGTTTAAAATTTACATAAGTACCCGTATCGTCAAGCAAAACATCAGCAGCGTAAGTTTTTCCCGTTTTTTCGGAATACAGGTCTTTAAAATGCACTTTGCCGTCTGAAAGCAGCTTTTTTGCGACCTGTTTTGTAAATTCTTTCTTTTTCATTTGAAAGAAATAATTCTTTTTCCATAAAGCAAAACTGCAATCTTTATTCGAGCAGTAAAAATTTAATTTACCCTCATAAACATCTGAACCGCATCGAGGGCATTTTCCTATTACTTCTCTGTTAGAAAAAACGCTTATATCCGCTGTTAAAGGTTTGTTGTCCGATACAATTTCCTTAACAAAGTCTATTATATCGTTTATAAATTCTTCACTGTTTGATTTGCCTTTTGCGATAAGAACAAGCCTGTTTTCCCATTCCGCCGTGAGTTTAGCCGACTTCAATTTTTCGGGAACGCATTCAATAAGTTTTTTGCCTTTTTCTGTTGGAATAAGCTGTTTATTTTTTCTTTCAGCATATCCTCTTGAAATAACCGTTTCAATAATTCCCGCTCTTGTCGCTGGAGTGCCTAAGCCTTTTCTTTCGACATCATTTGTATCATAATCAGAATTGCCCGCTCGCTCCATAGCCGATAACAAAGTATCCTCCGTATAGGGTTTTGGCGGCTGAGTGTAATGCTCGACAATTTTAGAGGTAATATTGTATTCATTACCAATCTGAATAGACGGTAAATCTTTTTCTTCTTTTGTTGATTTTTCCGGCTTATACATTATAAAATCAAAAAAGTTATCATCAATCTGACGATAACCTTTATTAATAACCGTTTTTCCTTTTGCCTTGAAAACAATATCATTACATTTAAGTGTAACAACCGTATTTTCATAAGTATTTTCTTCCGCTGTCGCAGTCAAAAGCCTTGCGGCGGTAAGATAAAGAATCTTTTTGTCTGTGTCCATAAGTTCTGATAAATTCGTGCTTACTATATTTATTGTTGGAATAACAGCGTGATGGTCAGATACTTTTTTATTATTCATAACAAGTTTGATATTTGCGTTATAATTGGTATCTTTTGTAAAATCAGTTATGCTTTTAAGTATCTCAATAACATCTCTTGCCGTATCTTCCATATCTTCAGTTAAATATCGGCTGTCAGTACGGGGATATGTTAAAAGTTTGCTGTCGTAGAGCCTTTGAGCGCTTTCAAGAGTTTGTTGAGCCGTAAAACCAAAAATGCAGTTTGCGTCACGCTGCAATGTTGTCAAATCATATAACTTTGGAGGACTGATTTTTTTTTCTTCTTTCGCAATATCAATAACTTTCGCTCTGCCAATTTTACAGATGTTAAAAAGAGTTTTCGCTTCTTCTTCGGGTATAATTTTATCAGTGTAAGCAAAAAATTCTCCGCAGTTTATTTCAATAGTGAAATATTTTTCTTTAACAAAGTTTTGAATATCGCTGTCACGCTTTACAAGCATTGCGAGAGTCGGAGTTTGAACTCTGCCAATACTCAGAGCCTTATCGGAATTATAAAGAGTTGTAAAAAATCTTGTTGCGTTTATTCCCACAAGCCAATCAGCTCTTTCTCTGCAAAGCGCCGATAGATAAAGGTTTTCGTAATAATTTCCGTCTTTGAGATTTTCAAAACCTTTCTTTATGGCGCTGTCCTCCAAAGACGAAATCCAAAGTCTTTTTGTTTTTTTAGTGCAGCCCGCCATAGCGTAAACGTGTCTGAATATCAATTCTCCCTCACGTCCTGCGTCTGTGGCGCAAATAACTTCTGAAATATCAGTATCATTCATAAGTTTTTTGAGTATACTGAATTGTTCGCCTGTGCTTGTTTTTACAACATAGTTCCATTGTGACGGAATAATGGGAAGTTTATTCCAATTTTTATATTCCTCGCTGTAACTTTCCGGCTCGGCTAAACCTATTAAATGTCCGATACACCAGCTTACAATGTATTTGTCATTTTCAATATAGCCTTTGCCTTTTTTATTTGCTCCCAAAACTTTTGAGATAGCCTGTCCAACGCTTGGTTTTTCGGCAATTACCAACCTTCTCAATTTACATTTCTCCCTTCAAAATCGGTCTTTCATATTTTTTTAATTCCTCAATAATCAAATCTTTTGGCAAAACATCTCTGCAAAAATAAGCGCTCGCAAAATGATTGCCCTTTTTGTATTTTTCAAAATTATTATTTGTATGGTAATCAATTCTTTTGTCAAACACTAAAATCTGAATACCATTTTTAAACACCTCAAATCTTCTTAATCCCTGCAAACTGTTCATCGGCAATAATACAGCAAACGGTTTTTTTAACTCGTCAAGTCTTTTAAGCATTTTATCTTTTTTACTGAATGGTAAATTTGTAACTATTACATCATAATGAGTATCAGGCTCATAAGTTAAGAAATTCTGACCGCTTTTTATATCGCTGTAAATGACTTTATAGCCGTTTTCAGTAAATAATTTTACAAATGCCGACCAATATTCATCGCAGGGACTCCATATTATTTTTTCTTTTTGTATGTATTTAAGTAACGGTTCAACAGC
>CAOJPS010000235.1 GCA_948441255.1 uncultured Eubacteriaceae bacterium
TTCCTATTGTATTTATATAATAATCTACGTCATCACTTGAAAAAACTCCGCCGCCAAAAATTACAGGAATATGTTTGTTGTATTTTTGTTCATATGCCTTTTTGTATTCAATTATTAATTTTATTTCTTCATCTATATTTTCAAGCTTTTCTGCTTCTTCTGTGTGAAAGCCAAGGTGTCCGCCTGCTTTAGGACCTTCAATAACAATCATATCTGCCGTTTTATTATAGCGTTTATCCCATCTTTGTAAAATTACTTTAGCTGCTTTAAGTGAGGAAACGATAGGCGCGATTTTTATTTTTGAGCCATCTGTAAGTTCTGGAAGTTTCATTGGAAGTCCAGCTCCGGATATTATTAAATCCGCTTCGTTTTCTATACAGCATTTTACATAATCATCATAATTATTAAGCGCGACCATTATATTTACGCCAATTATTCCGTTATTAGATTTTTCTTTAGCGGTTTTTATTTCACGAGATAAGGCACGCATATTAGCGTCAACAGTATTTGTTAAAAAATCGGGCTCCCTAAAACCAGGTTGGGCAGCAGAAATCACTCCTATTCCTCCGCAGGAGGCAACAGCGGACGCCAAACCTGAAAGGCTGATTCCAACGCCCATTCCACCCTGCACTATTGGAGCGGGCGCGATTAAATCGCCTATAATTAAGGGTTTATATTTCATAAAATCTCTCCAATGCATTATTTAATTGTATAAAGGAAACACCGCACAAAGGATATTAAAAATAATTTTTAAAGTTAAAATTTACGTTATTGTGTCATTTTTCAAGAATAATAACACTATCACTTCAATTAAACGAGAACGCTTTCTCGTTATTTTTATTTTTGAATTAAGCGGTATTTCCTAAAGATAAAAAATTCCATAGTTTGAATATAATATATTGTGAGAATAATGTCAAGGGTTATTTGAATAATAAAAATTTAAAATTTTAAATGAGCGAAAAAAAGTGTTCTTTGTCTTTTTATTTTTTTTTTTAATCAATTAATCTTACAAAATATTTGCGTGGTATTTATTATAATTTTTTTTGGAAAGAAATGCTAAAATTTATTCTTATTGTATAAAATATTTTGACGTTTCTTTTCATAGAAAAAGGCTTTTGAGGAGGGATGTATTTTTGGAGGTTTATGCTGATATTATTTTTCTTATTAATTTTATAATGGATTTTTTTATATTTTGGTCGGTGGGAAAGATTTTTCAAAAAAATGTTACGAAACTGAAACTTATATTTGGAGCGTTTTTGGCGTCAATATTATACTGCTGTATTATTTTTGTTGATATTTTGAGATTTCTTTATAATCCTGCTGGAGTTTTGTCTGTTTTAATATTTTCTGTTTTTGTAACTTTTGGAGCGGAAAGTTTAAAAATACTCTTGAAAAATGTTTTTGAGGTTGTTGTTGTTTCTTTTGCTGTAGGCGGATTTGCGACGGCTTTATTTTACTTTTTTAATATTTCTGATTTTATAGGAAATTTTATCAGCATTTACATACATAATTTTTCATTGAAGTTTTTAGTGTTTTCTGTTTCTATTTTTTATTTTGTGCTAAAAATTATTGTGGGTTGGTATAAGAAGATTATTTTAAAAAGACAAAGCTTTTGTAGGGCAGAGGTTTTTTTTAACGATAAAAAAGTTTTTTTGAATGCTTTAATTGATACGGGAAATTCGTTGTATGAACCTATCAGCGGAAAGCCGGTTATTGTTTCTGAGTTTAACGCTGTTAAGGATATTGTTCCGCCGCGAATAAGAGATTTTTTTTGTGGAAAAGATAAAAATGATTTTGCAAAAATATATGACTATATAAAAGATATTGATTCAGCTTTTGAATTTCGTATTATTCCTTTTTCTAGTATAGGAAAGACGCACGGATTTATTCTTGGTTTTTTTGCCGATAAAGTCATTATTTACTATGATACAAATATTTGTTTGGAAAAAGTAATTATTGGTATTTGCGACGTGAAGCTATCTGATGGGAATAATTATAACGCGCTGTTAAATCCGGAAATGCTTAAGGAAACACCGCACAATTAATATTTTAAGGTGAGTTCAACGAAAAATTACAGTGAAACTCAGCGAAACGTAGTTTCGCGCAAAAGTTTTTGTCTTGCTTTTTTCAATGAACATTTTTTGGGGGTTGGACCTAGCAAGCCTTTTCTTTGTACTGAAAAATATCATATCAAAGCGGTTTCCTTAAAAACTGTTAAATTTGAATTATATATTTTTGGAGGGATTTGTTTTGAAAATTATTGAGATTATTAACTCTGTTATTAAAAAAATTAAAATTGATAATTTTTCGGAGAATACGATTTATTACATTGGCGGAAGTGATGTTTTGCCGCCGCCGCTTTCTCACGAGGAAGAAAACGATATGCTCTCTAAGCTGGGTGGTGATGGTGAGGAAGAAGCAAAGTCAATTTTGATTGAAAGAAATTTGCGTCTTGTTGTGTATATAGCAAGGAAGTTTGAAAATACAGGGGTTAATGTTGAAGATTTGATTTCTATAGGAACTATAGGACTTATTAAAGCTATAAATACTTTTAAAACTGACAAAAATATTAAGTTGGCCACATATGCTTCAAGATGTATTGAAAATGAGATTTTGATGCATTTGAGAAGAACGACAAAGATTAAAACGGAGGTTTCTATTGATGAACCATTAAATGTTGACTGGGAAGGAAATGAACTTTTACTTTCGGATATATTGGGTACGGATGTTGATATTATTTCAAGAAATATTGAAGATGAGGTTGACAGAGATATTCTTGGGAGAGCTATTGAAAAACTTTCTAAAAGAGAGAAAAAAATAGTTAGGCTTAGATTTGGTCTTGACAGTGATGGAGATGAGAAAACTCAAAAGGAAGTTGCTGATATGCTGGGAATATCACAATCTTACATATCTCGTCTTGAAAAGAAAATTATTATAAGACTTAAAAAAGAGTTTATAAAAATGCTGTGATATAATATCGCGTAAAAAGGATATATGGCTATAAAAATATATTTTTGATAATACTTCACAAAAGTATCAAAATAATATTTTAATTAGAATGTCACTTTATACAAAAAAATATGTATATATTTTTTGAATAGACAAATATTTTGTGTATTTTTACATAAAATTGATTTTTTGGTTATGTGATATTTTCTTGAAAATTGAAAAATAAATAAAAATAAGTTGAATTTTAGTTGATTATTTTGTATAATAATATAAATGGAGATACTTTGAATCTTATTAATCTATTTTCAGTGTTACAAAGCGAAAATATTATAAAACTTATGATAAAGAAAAATAATTTTGGCGTAATTTAATGACATTTAGTTAGTATTTTTGCTCACCGTGGTGGATATTGACTAAGATGTTGATTTTTTGTATGTTGCGTTGAAATTATTTTTTGTGTTTTAATCAATATTTCCTTTGTTTTTGTAATTTGGATGAAATGACAACACGGTTGTCGGAAATGGGGTATAGTATTGAATCACAAGGAAAAGGCGGAAAAACTTCTGCAACAGCAGTATCATTGTTCACAGGCGTTATTCGGTGCGTTTGCGGGTGACTTTGGTTTGGATTTGAGAACAGCTTTTAAAATTAGCACTTGTTTTGGGGGAGGAATGCGTCAGGGGGGAACCTGCGGATGTATTACTGCCTCTCTGCTTGTTTTGGGTATGGCT
>CAOJPS010000236.1 GCA_948441255.1 uncultured Eubacteriaceae bacterium
ATAATTTTTTAAAGTTAAAATTTCCGTTATAGTGTCATTTTTCAAGAAAAATAACACTATAACTTCAATTTTTTTAAAAAACTATTTTTATTCTTTTAATTACGCGGTGTTTCCTTAAGTGATTTGACTATAAGTGTAATTACTATAATGAAAAGTATTTTTGACCGTCGAACTTATTCATTTTTCAAGTTAAGGCAATACCGCACAAGTATAATTTTACAGATTTTGCTGATATTTTACATTACTTTGTCAAAACCTCTTGTTCAGCACTTTCGTTTACAGCCAAAGTGTTTGACCAGTGAGCCTTTTCCTTGTACTGAAAAATATCACCTCAAACCTGTTGTATTGAATTATGCGGCGTTTTCTTAATTGACTATAACAATAAATATTGACAAAAATATTTAAAATTATAATTATGCGGCGTTGTTTTAAGGTTGTTGACTATAAGATTAATTTATTGACTGTGTTTGCAAGTGGTGTTTTGGGAGATGTTTTTAGCCGGTGAACTTGTCTGTTGCTTATGGTAGAACAATGAAAAAATGAATGGGTGGATATAAGTGATGACTGCTTGTGCTGTATTTAGTTTTGAGTGTGATGACTATAAATGCCGTCGGTTACTCATATTTTTATTTCCTTTTGCGCGGTGTTTTCTAAAGAAAATACAGGCAAATTAAAAAATATGAGTAGTTTTTGGCGTTGATTGACTATAGGAAATACCGACAAATTAAAAAAATTATTTTTAATATCTTTTGTTCGGTGTTTCCTATAATATCCTTTGTGCGGTGTTTTCCAGAAAATTATTTTATTGTTTTAATCCAGAAAATTTTGTGAGTTGCCGCAAAGCCGTGAATTTATAATTTTGTGGTATTGCCTTTAATAAAGCTTGATATATCAAGGATTTTTTATTGTTTTGCGTTGATAATTCCGTGGATTTGCTATAGGACTTATGGTTTGCCGACTGTATAATCGCCGTACGGCGGTTTTGGGAGGTTTTGCTATGAGTGAAAATAAAAATAAAGTTAAACGGGTTCTTTGTGTTTGGGGCAGCGCCGAATTGATTTGCAAGGAAAAGACTGAAAGGGTTTTTGAACTTAAAAAACTTTGCGGTGAGGCAGGGGATATTAAATGCTCTGCTATAGGTGAACTGCCTAAAAATAAAAATTTTTCTTCTTATGTTGAAAAATCTGTTATTAAAAATATTGATGTTTATGAAAAGGCTATTTTAAGACTTGAACAGGATATTAATGATGTCTTGAATATTAAGGCTTGTCTTGACAGCTGGGTTTCTTTTCTTAAACTTGACGAGCAGAAAATTATTACTCTTCGCTACAAAGATGGACTTAGCTGGGATTATATCCCGGACATTATACATAAAAGCAGAATGCAGTGCTTTAGAATTCATAATAAGGTTATAAGAAAATTATATGATGATGATATTTTTGAAAGTGTGTTTACAGCAATTCCAGTATAATATTTGACATATATTAAATTGTACGGTGTTTCCGTAACTTTTAAAGTGTAATTATTATAGGCGCTGATTATTTTGTGTTACTCTATGTTACTTTATGTTACTCTATGTTATTTTTTGTTACTTTGTTTTGTGGTATAATATTATTAAGTTAAAATTTGTCTTGAACAAAAAAAGGAAACATATATAGGAAATACTGACAAATTAAAAAAATAAAAATAATTTTTTTAAAAAATTGAAGTGATAGTGTTATTTTTCTTGAAAAATGACACGATAACGGAAATTTTAACTTTAAAAAATTATTTTTATTATCCTTTGTGCAGTGTTTCCTATATGTTGTTTCCTTTTTTGCTGTATAAATAAGGGAGGTATTTTATGAAGTGCTGTTTGAGTGAGCGGCAAAAGCGAGCCGCTGATTTTTTTATTGAACTTGGAAACAAAAGTCAGGCGCTTATTAAAGCCGGTTATAGCAAAAAGACGGCTTATGGCGCTTCGACAAGATTTTTTGACAACGAGAAAGTTAAAGAATATGTTGAGGAAAGGCTTAAACTTCTTGATGAGGAGAGAATCGCTTCCGCGAGAGAGGTTATGCGGTATCTTACGTCTGTTATGAGGGGTGAGGAAAAAGAACAGGTAATTGTCATTGAGGGTGAGGGCGACGGCGTTACCAGCGCTAGAAATGTTGATAAGGCTATACCCGCTAAAGACCGTATTAAAGCCGCTGAACTTTTGGGTAAGAGGTTTGGCATATACACCGACAAGGTTAAAGTTGATTCGGGTGTTTCTGTTGTGATTAAGGATGATTTGAATGAATAGGGTAAAAGAAATTTCACTTCAGAGCGTTATTGGAAAAGGGTATGCTGATTTTTGGAATTTTAAAGGTCGGTATCGTGTTTGCAAAGGTTCCAGAGCCAGCAAAAAAAGTAAAACCGCCGCTCTTAATTTTATTTTTAGGATTATGAAGTATAAAGATTCTAATCTTCTTGTTGTGAGAAAAGTTTTTTCTACATTGAAAGACAGTTGTTTCGCTGAACTTTGGTGGGCTGCTGAAAGATTTGGTGTTTCTGATTTGTGGGAATTTAAGCTTTCTCCTCTTGAGATGATTTATAGACCCACTGGACAGAAGATATTTTTTAGAGGATTTGATGACCCTTTGAAGATTACTTCTATTACAGTTAAAAACGGTGTTCTTTGCTGGGTTTGGCTTGAGGAGGCTTATGAGGTTGGAAGGGAAAGAGATTTTGATATGCTTGATGAGTCTATTAGAGGGGCTGTTCCTGATGGTCTTTTTAAACAGATTACCATTACTCTTAACCCCTGGAATGAACATCATTGGATTAAGAAACGTTTTTTTGACCCTCCGAAAAGCCGTGACATTCTCGCGAAAACTACAAATTATCTTTGCAACGAGTTTCTTGACAGCAGCGACCTTAATGTTTTTGAGCGTATGAAAAAAGAAAATCCTAAACGATATAAGGTTGCCGGACTTGGTATGTGGGGGATTTCTGACGGGCTTATTTTTGAGAATTGGGAGGAAATGAATTTTGATATATCTGAAATTTTAAAACGTCCTAATGTTAGATGCGCCTTTGGTTTGGATTTTGGTTATACAAATGACCCGACAGCCTTTTTTGCCGCTCTTGTCGACATTGAAAAAAAAGAGATTTTTGTTTTTGACGAATTTTACAAAAGAGCTTTGACTAACGTTATGATTTTTGAAGAGATTTCTAAAATGGGATTTTCTAAAGAAAGAATTATCGCTGACAGCGCTGAGCCAAAATCTATAGACGAACTTTCTGAACTTGGGCTTAAGGGCATAAGAAAGGCAAGAAAAGGACGTGACAGCGTTTTGAACGGTATTCAGTTTATTCAGGGATTTAAAATATTTGTGCTTCCAAAGTGTACTGATTTTATTACCGAAATTGAGAATTACTGCTGGGACAAGGACCGATTTGGCAATGTTATTAATTCGCCTGTGGACAGTTTTAATCATCTTATGGACGCTATGCGGTACGCTCTTGAGGATTTCCTTAGAGGTGAGGTATTTAGTTTTGATTAATGGGCTTGGTACTTTTCACACGAAAAGGGGGTTGGTTTATGTACTTTTCACACGAAAAGTACCAAAAGTGCTGGGGGGCTGGAT
>CAOJPS010000237.1 GCA_948441255.1 uncultured Eubacteriaceae bacterium
CCGAGATTTGGACTTGTGACTGGAGTTCAGACGTGTGCTCTTCCGATCTAAATTATATTTTCTGCTGATGTTTCCGATAAAAAGCATAACAGTCAAAATTGCTAGGGTAACAAGACCCGCGGATAAAGACGGCTGCGCTATAATAAGAAGCATAGGCAAAGCTGTCGCTCCAAATATAACAGTCAGCGTTTTAAAGCTATTAATTGTTTCTTGATTTTTATCAATATATTTAGCAAGCCATATAATCATAAATATTTTAGAAAATTCCGAAGGCTGTATACCAAAAATCCAGCGGTTTACATTATCCCCATCACCTATAAAAAGCACAATAATCAAAAGAATAATATTTACAATGTATATAGGTACATAAAAACGGCATATAATATGATAATCAATAAAAGCAGCAATAAACATAAGTATTATTCCTGTCGAAAACCATATTATCTGACTTTCAAACTCTCCGGAAGCATCAGCAGAGTTAATTCTTGTGGCGCTGCCAATAATAAGAATACCAAAAATAGCTATTCCAAGCACAAGAAAAAACAAAATAAAATCAAACGAAAACAAATTTTTTTTTGAAAACATAATAAAACTACCCTTTCAAGAAAATTACAAAACGCCAATAAACTTCCGAATCAACTCACATTTTTACATTTGAACTTTCCTCATACTTTTTATCGGGATATTTGCGTATAGCATAGGCACACTGCCGTTAGTCCCGTCTGTTTCGGTTTGAGTAATTTGAATATCCAGTTCTTCTTCATCAATTTCCATATAGTTTGAAATGACCCGAATTATATCTGTTTTAAGCATTTCAAGAACCTGCGTAGAACAATTCACCCTGTCATGAATTAAAACAAGCTTCAATCTATCTTTAGCAACGTCTTTTGATGAAGGTTTTCGAGAAAAGAAACTAAACAAATCCATCTGACTACCTCCTTATATAAAGTTAACTGCCAAGTTTAAAAAGTTTTTTGAATTTGCTCAAAATACCTTTATCAAAATCCAAATCCATTAAAGGAACATTATTGCCTAAAACTCTTTGAGATATATTTCTATAGGCTTCTCCAGCTTTTGAGGACAAATCAGTAACAGACGGTTCACCCTTATTAGCAGATATAACAATGCTTTCATCATCAGGCACTATTCCAATAATATCAATAGCAAGAATTTCTGTAACATCGTCCATAGCCATCATATCACCGCGTTTAACCATATCAACTCTAATACGATTTAATATAAGCATAGGATTTTTAAGTTCATTAGCTTCCAAAAGACCTATTATTCTATCAGCATCACGAACAGCGGAAACCTCCGGAGTAGTAACAACAATAGCTCTGTCAGCACCAGCTATAGCGTTTTTAAAACCTTGCTCAATTCCAGCCGGACAGTCTATAATTATGTAATCATATTCTTCTTTTAACGTTTCACAAAGCTTGTTCATCTGTTCAGGGCTAATAGCCTCTTTATCTCTTGTTTGGGCGGCGGGCAAAAGAAAAAGATTATCATATCGTTTATCACGTATCAAAGCTTGTTTCAATCTGCAATTTCCCTCAATAACATCAATAAGGTCATAAACAATACGATTTTCAAGACCCATAATAACATCAAGATTTCGGAGCCCTATATCAGCGTCTATCATAACAACTTTTTTACCTGCCATAGCAAGTCCCGTACCAAGATTAGCAGAAGTGGTAGTCTTACCTACACCGCCTTTACCAGATGTAATAACTATAACTTCACTCATTTGTTTTCCTCCTAAGTAGTTTTTAATAATCAATTAAGAACCATTAAGTATTTGATTAATCCAATAAATTAATCAGAATCTTTCCTTATATTATAATAACAGAAATAAATTGATTTTGCACTAATTTCTTTAAGCAAATTTTTACAATTTTACAAAAAAAACTATAAATTCATTAAAGGTTCCACGTAAATCTCATCATTTTTCACAAACGCACACTCTGGAGTAATTTCAATTATTTTGTCTTTTTTAGGAAGATATGTAGCTATATCCGCAATTCTAAGCTGAGTCGGCTTCAGTTTAAGAGCGATAACAAAACAATCTCTAAGCCCACTGCAGCCAGCGTGAACAAGACCTTTAACTGACCCAAGAACAATAATATTACCCTCAGCTATAACTTCTCCTCCAGGATTAATATCACCTATAACAACAATGCTTCCCTTAAATTTAAGAGATTGTCCGCTTCTGACAGAACCCTTATGAAAAGAAGTAGTATTCTCATAAACATTCAAAAAATTTTTTAAAACATTATTTTTAGGGATATCAATATTATTAAATTTAGAAAGTTTTTTCTTTTCAGCAAAAACAGGTTTTTCATCTTTACTATGAACAAAAGATATATCAAGTTGCGAAACTTCTGATATAATATCTAAAAGCTCCAATTCTTCCGAATCACTTAAATTACGGCCTTTAAAAGTAATAGAAATATCCGCTCCGCCAAAAAAAGCGCTTGTTTTCAAAACTTTTTCCTCAAAAGCGGATTTTAGTTCCTCAAAAGTAATTTTATCATTAAGAATAATAAGTATACCGTCATTTTTACCTTTAAATATAACATTGTTTCGACTCAATTTGTTCACCTCGGTTAATATATAAAAATTTCACTTTAAAAGTCAAAAAAACAATCATTAATCTTTTACTATTTATACAAAATATTATAGCTTTCTTTTTCAGGCTGTTTTTCTAAACCAAAATAATCAGAAATAATTCGTTTAGCTATATTAGGTGCTGGAGATGTAGTATCATCTCCAAAAGGAATAAGAACTGTTATGGCAATCTGAGGATTTTCATAAGGTGCAAACCCCACAAATACGGTATGCTCTTTCCTATAGGATGATTGCTGAGCTGTACCCGATTTTGTAGCGACTTGCATAGGGAACCCCTTAAATACATGATTTAAAGTTCCGTTCTCTCCAGATGTAACAAGATACATACCTTCATGAATAGCTTTCAGGTTTTCAGGCTTTATATTGATATCAACTTCCAAATTAGGAGTATACTCCTCTAAAATCTCATCATCATAAGAAACAATTTTATTAAGAAAATGCATTGAATATCTTTTTCCGCCATTTGCCAATGTTGAAATATATTTAGTCAAAGAAGCTGACGTATAGTTATTAAGAGATTGCCCTATAGCTGTTCTTATTGTATCGCCATCACTCCATCTAAGGTCACCCTCATCAGCTTCAGGGTCTCTCATTGTATGAATATATTTCTTATATTCTGGAGAAGAAATATTAGACGGATAATTTTTTGTAGAGTTGTACAGTTCATATATCTCTACGCCTGTAAGGTCATCAAGACCATATAATTTCATATATTTATTTAAAGTTTTAATGCTTTTATCTGTTGTTTTTTTAGTTGCGTTTCCAATATTATATGTCAGCTGATAAAAGAAATAATTGCACGAAACCTCAAGAGCGTGCGAAACGTTAACACTGCCGTGTGACCGCTTTCCGCTTCCAATCCAACAGCGAGCATATGGTATTCCCGCATCTTTAAAAGTACCTTTATCATAAACTGTAGTATATGGGGTAATATACCCTTCCTCAAGCAAAGCTGTCGCGGTAAT
>CAOJPS010000238.1 GCA_948441255.1 uncultured Eubacteriaceae bacterium
TGCGAAACTACGTTTCGCTGAGTTTTATCGTAATTTTTCGTCGAACTCACGTTATAATATTCTTTGTGCGGTGTTTCCCTAATTAAACATAAGATTTATTATATAATCATTTTGCTTCTGAACTTTATTATGAAACTTTATACAAGCGGAATTTTTAGCCGAATTATCATAATATAATATTTCAAGACAATCCATATTACTTTCTCTATTTAAAATTTTAGCGCAAAGTTCACTTTTTGCCTCGTCTGATACAAAACAAATTTCCTGAACCCTCAGCACATTTTCTTTCCATACAAAAGCATACGCAGCAAGAATTAAATTTTCTTTATCATACATACAAAAACATTCTCCGCCAAGTTCATTAAACATATCTATTTGCGTATTCCAATACTTGTTTGAACGTATAATAAAGTCAGCAGACTTTGAAAATTTTCTATATAAAGTATTTATATTTTCCACATCACTAGTATCAGCTTTTTTCAAAACATATTTTTCGCTTTCTTTTTTTCCCGAAAAAACTTTTTTCATAAATATTTCTTTTCTTTGAGGGCTTGTTGGAATATATCCAAATTTCCCATAAAACTCAAAAAGACCTTCATTTTCCGGAATAAGAATTGACTGACCTATTCCCGCATTTAAATCATTCTTAAAAGACTGTTCTATAAGACGTGCCATATATCCTCTTTTTCTATAGAGAGGATGTGTACAAGCACCATATATATAGGTTGCTAAACCGGCGTTGTCAAACTCAGCCCTTAGTTCCTGAAGCATTGAGCAAATTGTTCCATTTTTGATATATATCAAAGTATTTCTCTCCGAATATATATTTTTAAAATACCATTTTGTAAAATCAGGAAAATCAGAAAAACACATATTCCAAAGTTCTAATATTTCATCAAAATTATCTTTTTCCGCGTAAGAAATTTTTTCCATAAACTCTCCTAAAAATCATTTTTCTTCAACACAGCATTATAATTTACACCCATTAATACAGGATTATATGAAAGTTTCGCTTTTCTCAAACCCTCTATTCCCAAATCTTCTTCTCTGTCCACATATTTAACACCCTCAAAATTTTTTTTGGCAAACTCATTATTTATTATCTGATAAGCTCCATTTATAGAATGCTCCGCTTTTTCTATCTGAACAGTAAACATATCATAAGCGCTGCGGCTTGCAAGTGTAAAAGCGATTATATTTCCATCAAGTCTTAAAAGTCCGCCTTTCAACTCCAGCGCCTTAAAATTTTTCAATGCCTGCGCTATAGCGCTTGTTTCGGAAAAAAGAGAATTATTATCTCCTATTCCTCTGTTTTCCTCATACCATTTTAATTGATAATTAAAAACCTCGTGTGCGTTATCTTCGGTTATATCCTCAAAAATCCATCTGTTTTCATAAGTCTGTTTAAATCTATTTATAAAATTTCTTTTTGAATGAAACTTTTTGCCTTTCAAATTTATCAAATCTTCCGCCAAATATATATAATCAGCATTATCCCTATTTTCTTCAAAATCAAAAACTTCCGGCATTATTTCCTCAATCTTGATTTTTATTTCTTCCGAAATAGAAATCATTATAAATGGAATATTTCTTTGTTTTGAGTCCTCAATTATTAATTCTATAGCTTTTTTCAAATCCCCAGAACCAATTGGAGCAAGATACATCTCTTTTTTATCCTCGTGAGTTTTCATTTTTATAAACAAAAAATCATCTTGTATACAATATTTTGTTGAATAATTATATCTCCAAATAAATATATCAGTAAAACAATGCTCACATAAAAAATAGTTATTTTGTTTTGTATATTTTTCAATTATTTCTTTATCATCTATTGTTATATTTTTAAACAGCAAAATAATTTTCCTTTCTATTCTCATAATCAATTTCTATAGTCAAAGACTGCTCATATTTTTATTTCAGGAAATACCGCATAATTCAAAAAATTATTTTTAATATCCTTTGTGCGGTGTTTCCTTCATAAAAATATTTGTAACCGACGGCGAATAAATCCGCTTTTTTAGCCGGTTAAATCAACGTTTCCCCATATTTACCGCAAGAATCCCAAAACTTACCAAAATCAGCGCCGCAAATGTTTCAACAGAAAATATATTCTCTGATAAAAGAACACCCGAAAGTATTACGCCAAAAATAGGGTTTAAAAACCCATATATTGAAATTTTCCCCACAAAATTATATTTCAGCAATTCTGCCCACAATGAAAAAGCTATTGAGGATAAAAGCGACAAATACAATAAAATAAACAAAGGACTGTAAGAACCTATATCATATAAATCAAAATTCGGTATAGATAATGAACCTTCTGAAAAAACACCAATAATTATTAAAATAATTCCTCCCAAAGCAAGCTGATATCCCGTTATCATAGCCGGGTCAGAATCTTTTGTTATAAACTTTGTTATAACAGCTCCCAAAGCAAATGACAGCGCGGCGAGAATCATAAAGCCCTCTCCCCAAACTGTAAACGTCATATCCAAACCATCGCCGTTAATATTGCAAACTATAACTCCAATAAAACCAAGAATACAGCCAATAATTTTTCTAACAGTCAATTTATCATTTTTTATAAAAATATGGGCAAGTATTACAGCAAAAAAATTTCCTGAAGCATTTATAATAGAACCTTTTACACCTGTCAAAAAATTCAGGCTTGTATAAAAAAGAACATATTGAACAGCGGTTTGAATAACTCCAAGCGAGATAATTCCAAAAATTTCTTTCTTTTTAGGATATACCAGTTTTTTTATAATAATCGAACGGAATACTATCGCCAATATTCCGGCCAAGAGAAATCTGTATCCGGCAAAAAGCATTTGCGAGGCGGTATTTGTAATTTCAAAAGCCTCATAACCTATTTTTATTACAGGAATAGCGCTTCCCCACAACGCTGTACACAAAACAGCCATTAAAAATATATTCAAAGGCTTTGTAAAAAAATTTTTATCTTTGTGTAAACTATCATTGTTCATTATAGATTTAGTCCCCTTTATATACTATTAATATTCATTCAAATAATTTCCATAAATAACGTGAGTTCGATGAAAAATTACAGTGAAACTCAGAGAAACGTAGTTTCGCACGAAAATTTTTGTCAAACTTTTTTTAAACATGTGCCGCAAAGAAGTGCGGACGGCGCAAGCCGGCTTTTGGCAAAGCCAAAAGCACTGACTGGTTTGTGGAGTCCCCGGTGAAACCTCAAGGTTTTTAATGCGTGGGGAGCATTTTTGGAGGTTTGGAATCCTAGGCTGCATAAGCGAGTAGCAAAGCGCAGCTTTGCAACCAGCCTTTGCGATAAAAAAGGTTCCATTAGTTATGAATTTTCATCGAACTCACGTTAAATATAGTTTAGGAAACATTATTGTATATAATAACATTTATGAGAAAAATAATCAAGCAGCAAATAAAAAAATCGTCTATTGCTGACAGTGTTTCCTTAATTATAAAATTTTGTCGAACTCACATTAATATAACATGAGTTCGACGAAAAATTACGATAAAACTCAGCGAAACGTAGTTTCGCACAAAAGTTTTTGTCAAACTTTTTTCAAA
>CAOJPS010000239.1 GCA_948441255.1 uncultured Eubacteriaceae bacterium
AATCTCAAAAACATACTCTTCACCATACTGTTTCAGAAACAACTTTCTTTTTATTCTAAAAACCTCCGTTTATCTAAATTTCACCAGTAAATATTTTATTACGGCATATAAAATAAGTTTATATAATTCTTTTATCCACACCATATAATACCAGTAAATAATTTTCTTTATCATATGTTACTCTATTCCACTTCAAATTTTTATTAATAACATATTTCTTAAGGATATATGCTATAATTTCCATAGGGTCACATTTATGATAAAAAGTTTTTTCATATATTGGATTACCGCCTTTATATTGATTGTAAACTGCTATAGCCGCTGTACACTTTATTAAAGATACATCACTTTCATCACGTTCTGTAATTAAAAATGCCTCAAGCCTTAAAGGCTTCATTTTGAGCATCAGCCTCCATAGAATTATTTTTTAAAAATACTCATCTGTTCTTTTTCTTCCCAGAACTCCTCCGGCAATTCTTCTTCCTTGACATTATTCTGAACCTCATAAGGCGGTACACAGTAGAATTTCAGATATTCTTCTTTAAATATCAAACTGACTTTACCCTTGCCTCCGTCACGATTTTTACTTATAATAAAATCTGTAAATCTTTGGGTTCTTTTATTTTCTGCGTTATGTTCTCGTTTCATATTGAATATTTGGTCAGCATCAAAATCAAGCTGTCCGCTTCCTCTTGATTCATTATTACGATTAAGCGATGATATAACAAGAACAGGCGCTTTAAATTCAGACGCTATTCCTTTTAAATTTCTACTTAAAATATTAATCCGTTCATACTCTGTTTTCCCTTCTCCGTCCATCATCTGTAAATAGTCTACAGCAATTAAATCAATAATTTTTCCTCTTGCTGTAAGTTCCTTACACTTCCATCGGATGTTCGCTGTTGTTTTTTGAATATTTTCTGTATATATATGTAAATTTTTGTCTATGGCAGGGTCAATAAATATCCGACTCAATTCATCATTTGTCGTATTTCCCACTGGACTCTTTAATTTTTTAATATCAAAATCAGCAGCCATCACAACAAGTCTGTCACCTATTTGCTTTTCGCTCATTTCAAAATTAAAATATAAAGATGTTTTACCTCTTTTCGCAAAATTAATACAAATTTGTAGAGCCAGCAATGACTTTCCAACATTAGGAAGGGCCGACAATAATATTAGCTCTCCCTCTTTAAATCCTCCTGTTATCCTGTCAATATCCCCTAATCCAATAGGTTCGCCTTGTATAGTCTTTTTATCCCTCAATCTGTTTTTTGCGCGTTCCACAGCCTCACCAGCAATTTGCTTAGCTGTTTTATCAGCCTTTTCACTCTGATTATTCGGTAAATCTGTTAATGTATTAATAACCATATGTATATCAGGTTCTTTCACCGTAATTTCTTTTATATTTTCGGCATACTTCAAAACCTTCCTTCTGTATGCCATTTCTTTAAAATTCTTTATAACGTGCTTTATATTCGCAGTTGTAGAAAGTTCTCCGACAATATTCGCAATATTTGAAACTTTATACATATCAGCCAAACCAACTTTATTAATATGCCCCATTAATGTTGTAATATCTATTCCTATACCGCTTTTATACATATCTGTCATAATATCAAACAAGCCTCGGTAATATGGAAACACAAAGTTTTCAGAACTAAGAGATATAACACAATAATTTGCGCTTTGTTCTTCATAAATCATAGCGCCTATTATAAATCGTTCTATTTTTTCATCCCGCAAGCTTATGCCCGTCAATTTTTACAACCCCCTTAAAAACACACTTCCAGTCTAGATTTAAAATATATCTGAATTAACGCAAAGAATTATACACATCATCTAATTTTTCATCACTCCAATCTTTAAAATCTAAACTGCCGTCATTAATGACCCTTTCAGTATTTTTCCTGATATTTTGAATATTCTCATTCAAATAACTTTCAAATTTTGGAGAAAACAGAGTTGATGGTCTTAAATACTTATTCATTTCCGAGTTATTCAGCCATTGTTCTGACTTATTATCAATAACTGTTTTAAAATCCTTGAAAATAAAGCCTTCCCTAAGCCTTGCGTTAATATGTTTCTTTGTTTCTCCTGTTGTTGCTTTAAACCGTTTACCAGTCTTATTATTCAGATAATCTATAATCTGTTTTATCGTTTCACTATTTGAAGTACTTTTGTTCTTTTCTTCTGATTTTGGCGACATAGTATGTTGGGCTTCATCTGCCCGACAATGATTATTTTGTTCTTTTATTTCTTTCTTTTCTTTTGTGTCGAAATTTTCGGAATTTTTATCGTTTTTCGGGTCAAAATCCGAAAAAAGGGTAACCTTAATAAAACCTTGGGTTTCTTCTTCTGAAAGAATCCAAAATTTACGTACAATTTGCAGAGATTTCTTTGACATTCCATCAATCGCTAACTGAAATCTCCTCTGTATTCCGGGGGAAGTAATAATATTGTCCGAACGAAAAAGTGTATTATCAAACATTGACCGTTCCGCTAAGAATTTCATTACCTGCTTTATTTCCCCTGTACTTATATTCAATTCCTTGGAAATTAAATATTCGTAGTCATTATCAAATTTTAAGTAATACCCGTTTTTATATATTTCACAAAGCAACCATATATAGAGAATTACACCCTTTATCCCGTGTCTTGCTTTTAACATTCTTATTTTTTTATCCGAAAAGAAATCAACATCAAAAGAAAAGTACCTAAGTCCTGACTGACTTGACATTGTACCCACCTCTTGTTTTAGGAGGAGATTTTCTCCTCCTTTCATAGATTTCCCTGTTGTATACACATTAAGCCAAAATAGTTATATTTCTTATATCTTCATTACCATTCAAAGCCTTCCGCAAATATTCTTTAATCCTTTGAATTACCATCAGTTTCCAAGCACCTTCATCAGCTTCAAACAATGCTATATTCGGACCATTATTTATTCTGAAAATAAACTTGTCTATATCAATCCCATTAAAAAAATTTATTTAGCTTTGAACATATGCCTTACCTTGTCGCTTTCAAATATAGATTTTCTATCATCTTTCTCAATAATTTCTCCTTCTGCACATTCCACATCAATTTTACAGTCTTCCAAATCCCAAAATGAAGCTTGTCCTTTCATTTTGTTTCCAAATTCAGAAGCAGTAACTTTATTTCCGTTTCTGTCAAGCATAAGTTGAGTAGTAACACCTTGTACAGGTGATAAAGTTGTTTTTGTGGTTATGTCAACTAAAACAATCTCTCTACTTTCATCAGACGGAATCAGTTTTAATTCTATTGTCAACTTACGTGCCTTTTTGAAAGATGTATTTTTATCATAGATATTCTCAATTACTTTTTCAAGGTCATTTTCAAAAAGTTCCTGCAATGCTCCTCCAGCGATATTTTGCAGTTCCAGACGATATTTGGCATTCAATTTTTATGCTCCTTTCCTTCAGATTAAAAATTATTTTTCCTTATTCCATTTAACATAATAACGCCTGTTTCCAACCTTTTTTACAACTTTTGGCTTTT
>CAOJPS010000240.1 GCA_948441255.1 uncultured Eubacteriaceae bacterium
GCCGCAGGCGGACGTAAAATATTTTTTTACCGTTATTCAAGTTCTTTCACTATAAGTGTAATTATTATATATGGTGAAATGGAGGAGTAAATAACCAGAGTATGAATATCAATGAACTTGTAAGTAAAAACAGCTTTTTTCTTGACATAAAAGGCGAAAAAATCAAAGAAAAAATTGAGGCGTATGACACAAGGATAAATATTGGCGGAGTGGGCAGGGCGCTGAACGCTTATCTGCCTTTGACCCGTGAAGAGGAGAAAAGAAAAAATCTGATATACGGCAAGTATATAGAGGATAATTCTTTAAGGGGAAATTTCAGACGGGCGGAAATGCTTAAAAAATGGCTCAATTATCCCAAACAGACAAAAATTGAAAATCTTATTGTGGAAATGGAAGAGGAAGCGGAAGAATTTTATGACAGGTTTTCTGACAAATTTTACGAAACACTTAAAGAAAATTTTAAGGAAACGTATATTAAAAGCAAAAAAGAAATAATGGAAGAACTGATGGACAATCCATATTTTTATGAAAATACTTTGAGCGTATCCGATGACTATTTTGACAAAGTAATGAACGAAAATTTCGGTGAGGAGGATATATCTTTTGAGGAGGCGATAAACGGAAGAAAGACGTCTTTTAAAAAGAATTTGAAAAAACGCCTGGGCGGTATGATTCTTATAGAGCCGACAGATGAGAGATTGATTAATTATATCGTTGACGATATTATAAACAAAGAAAAAAATTATATGAAAAGGCTTATTGGAAACGAAGTTATAAAAATAAAAAACAAGGCTAAATTAAAATGCTATTATGATTTGGGAATATCCCAGTACATAGTTAAGGAAAACAAAGACGGCAAAATATGTGAGGAATGTTCCGGACAGAACGAAAAAATTTATCCCTTGTCAGAATTTGAGATAGGAAAAACCGCTCCGCCTTTTCATATAAATTGTCGGGGGACGATAGAACCGAATTTGAATTTGGAAAGTGAAACTGAAGAACGTATAATAAGCGGCTTTACAAATAAAACGCCTGAGGTGTATAATGAATATATACAAAACAGGGCTTCCGCTTACGGCGGCGACATTTTGGAGCTTAAAAGAAAATACGCTGTGACCGTTCCTGATTTAGCGAATATAATGTTGTATGTTACGCCTGTCTATGAGGGAGATTATGATAATGAGGATAACTTAAATAATGAGGAATACAAAGCTGCTTATCAGAGATATTTGAAAACTGCTGAAAGCAAAGGAGAAAAAGGCGTAAGTATTAACGTGTTCCTGAATACGGTTTTGCCTGTCTATACAAAAGTTCAAAGAAACCGAGATGAAGTTGACGCTGATATTTTTGAGTTTTTTGTGGGAGATACAGACTCAACAAAAAAATTTGCCAGTTATATTGACCCTGTAGCGGCAATAGGCGGAAAGCCGCTTATGGTCGCTAAACAGATATATGATCAAATATTTTTTTCATTAATGTCGGGAGTAGAGGATTGGGAAAAATCATCAATAGACGATTTGCTGAAAAAAGACGGTCTGCTTGATGAGGGAGATTACTCAAACGATTATAACGGCAAGGAACTGACGGAAGTTTTGCTTAATCTTGCGGATATAGCATTAACTCTTGCTGATAAGGGCGGAGCGGCTTCTGAAATATCAAGAAATTTGTATGTATCTGCTGGTAAAAAGGCTTCTAAAGAAGCTAAAAAGGAAGTTGTTAAAAAAGCTGTTTCTGAAGTTGGGGAAAAGGCTTTAAAAGAAGTTATTGAAAGTGCGGTAGAAAAGGCTGCTGAAATTACCGAAAGAGTTCATGATAAAAAAGGAAATACAAACAGTAGAAAAAAGACTTTATTGGATAGTACGCCAAAAGAAATTGCTAATATGACTCGTGAGGAATTAAAAAATAATACTCCTGAGGGATGGTCATTTTATAATAATAATGGCAGAATTCATATTAAAGATGAAAATAAAACTTTCAGAGTTCGTATAGACCCACCGGATGATACGATAAACTATACTCATATACATATATTAGACGCAAATAGAAATGCGTTAGATATAAATGGAAATATTGTGTCCAGAAGAGACCCTTTAGGGCATATACCATATAAATATTAGGAGGGAATTACTATGAAACTGCAGGAAATACAAAATCAAATTGACAAAACTGAATATTGGGATATGGAAATTCTAGATTTTAAAATTTCCTATTTTGGAGATGAAGTGGAAATGTTAATTGACGATGAAGGAGAGTATTGTTGGAAAATAATATTTTTATCTTGTTATAAGGTTTATTATGAAGCTATCCAAGACCTAAGAGATAGTGTTGACAGAATAAAATTTTTAAAAAGACCTCAATTAGGTTATTTTGGACAAGATATATCAGTTAGTCAAAGTGATACGAAAGGTCTTTATAAAATAACAATGGATTTATCCATTATGGATATGGTTATTGAATGTAAAGATGTGGAAGTAAGCAGAGTGCTGAGGAGTGATTTGGAGTTATTCTGGGAATAAGACGCTGATATTTTTGAGTTCTTTGTGGGAGATATAGACCCGACAAAAAAATTTGCCGGTTATGCTGACCCTGCTGCGGCAATAGGCGGAAAGCCGCTTATGGTCGCTAAACAAATATATGACCAAATATTTTTTTCATTGATGTCGGGAGTAGAGGATTGGGAAAAATCATCAATAGACGATTTGCTGAAAAAAGACGGTCTGCTTGATGAGGGAGATTACTCAAACGATTATAACGGCAAGGAACTGACGGAAGTTTTGCTTAATCTTGCGGATATAGCATTAACTCTTGCTGATAAGGGCGGAGCGGCTTCTGAAATATCAAGAAATTTGTATGCCTCTGTTGGTAAAAAGGCTTCTAAAGAAGCTAAAAAGGAAGCTGTTAAAAAAGCTGTTTCTGAAGTTGGGGAAAAGGCTTTAAAGAAAGAAGCAGGGGAAGCTTTTGAGAATGCCAGCAAAAATATTTTAGGTGAAAAAAATACTAAATCTGTATAAGATATCTTAAAAGGATTGAAAGATATAACAAATAATAAAAGAAAATCTCCTATGAATTTTGAATCTTCAGGAGGATATGAGCAAACGCTTAAAGATTTTAAATCACTTGACCCAGTTACTATGAAAGATATTCAAACTGACTATGGTCTGGGAAAATTAGGTATTTTAAAGGATGGAACAAAAATTGTCGCAAGAAGCGGAAGTAAATCAGATGGAGGAGCAACTTTAGAAATAACTACACCAAACAATAGGCTATATAAAATTAGGTACTAGGAGGAAAATATATGGAAATATGGAAAGAAGTATACAAGGGAATGATACCTAAGAGTTATTATGATGTCAAAGTTACTAACTCGGAAGAAACAGGATTAATTGTTGAATTGGAAAGCGAAAAAAATATAGTAATTATAGATTTTGGATACTCTAGGGCAATGAGAATGCTTGATGAGGGTATTGTTCAAAATGGAGTATATTCAGATGATGAGCTAAAAAAATATAAGG
>CAOJPS010000241.1 GCA_948441255.1 uncultured Eubacteriaceae bacterium
CAGTAGGTGTTGTTTTTTTCTCTTTTTCTGTCTACTTTATTGACTATAATCCAAAAAATCCTTGAATTTAAAGTGTTTTGTAAAAAGTTGTTTTAAATATTCATTAAAATTTACGGTTCATTACATTAAAAAGCTGTTTCGTTACATTTCGCTGAAAAACAGATAAAAATTGACGATATAAAAAGTAAAGAATGAAAATATTAATACAACACAGTTCTATAAATTGTGATGGCAAAATTTCATTTTTTATAAAAATTTATAGTTAAAATTTACGGTTCATTACATTAAAAAGCCGTTTCATTACATTTTGGTGAAAAATATAAAAAAATTGACGATGTAAAAAGCAGGTGATAAAAATGCTTCGGATTGCGGTTTGTGATGATGAAAAGATAATCTCAAAGCAGATAGAGGATATGATAAAAAAGTTTCTGCCCGAATGTAATGTATCAAAATATCTTTCCGGCAATGCTTTATTAGAATCTTGTTTAAAGTTTGATATTATCTTTTTAGATATTCAAATGGAAAATATGAACGGTATAGAAACAGCAAGAGAAATACGCAGGTGTGAGGAAGATACCATTATCATATTTATAACGGGCGTAAAGGAGTATGTTTTTGAAGCCTTTGACGTATCAGCTTTTCACTATCTGCTGAAACCTGTTAATGAAGAAAAATTAAAGGAGGTGGTCTGCCGGGCGTTAAAAGAAGTCAATAAAAAGGCGGAAAAACAGCAGCTTTTTATAAAAACAAGAGATAAAAGCTATTCTATTGACGTCTGCGATATTTTGTTTATGGAAAATGAAATGCGTAAAATAGCGATACACACAAAAAGAGAAATAATTAGATTTTACGGTGTTATGTCAGAGCTTGAGGAAAAAACGGGAAACAGCTTTTACCGCTGTCACAGAGGATATTTGGTAAATATGATTTATATTGCCGAGTACGATAATGAGAATATCTATCTTACAAACGGCGATAAAGTCTATCTTTCGAGAGAAAAATATCAGGATTTCGTAAAGCGTTATATGCGTTTTTTACGAAATGGAGGTGTGTGACGTGTCTGATTTATCAGCCGCTATTATCAGTATTTTATTATATATTTTTGAGGGATACTGCGTGCAATATCTTTTTCGCGCCTTTGCGAAACCGAGAATATCAAATATAAAGCAAAGTGAATATGCTATTGGAATAATGTGGGTAACTATAAGATTAATCAATTTTTTATTTCCATCTGACGGAACATTTACGGCATTAAAGCTGATGATATATATTTTTATTTTGCTTTTGTTCTGCCTGATTTGGTACAAAGGAAATATACTGCTGAAAATATTTTTGGTTATACAATTTATGGCTTTGCGGGAACTTGCGTTTTTTGCGGCATATAGCTTTATTCATATATATGATTTTATTATTGATATATTAAGTGATTTTGCGTATAAGGAAACAATATCGGCTGATGTATATTTGATACTGACAAAAGTTATGATGTTTCTCTCTTTAATTACAGTGCAAATTATACAAAGCGGCATACTCTTGTTTTCACTTAAAAAAATAGTAAAATATTATCGCTGTCAAAATAAGTACAGTTTAAACAAAGAAGTGCTTTTTTATTTACTTCCGTCAATAGCGGGACTGCTGATAGCTGTTTTAATAAGGATTATGATAATAACAATCGAAAATGGCAGTCAAATACTGCTTTATAATAAATATCCGTCTTTGTATTTTATTGTTCCTATTATCGCTCTTGTATTGCTTGTATCTATAATATTCAGTTTTAAACTGTATCAGGATATGACTGAATTGCAGATGAAACAGGCGGATAAGGTTATTTTGGAAAATCAGATTATTCAAATGCAGAACTCAATGACAGAGATGGAACATTTATATGACGGTATACGCTCTGTAAAGCACGATATGAAAAATAATATGGAAGTGCTTCAGAACCTGTTTCAAAGAAAATATCTGTCAGACATTAGTGAGGATGATGAAATTAAACAATATTTTGATGGTATGTATTACGCTGTGGAACAGCTGGATAATCGAGTTCATACAGGAAATGTCGTGAGTGACGCCGTAATAAACAGCAAATTCAGATACGCTGAAAAAGAGATAACAAATATCAGGCTTAACGCTGATGATTTTGTTCTGCCTGACAATATTAACATACAAGCCTATGATATAGGTATTATTTTAAATAACGGCTTAGACAATGCTATTGAAGCGTGTAAGAAAATGCGTATTAAATATCCTGTTTCAGAAACGTTTATTTCTGTAAAGTCTTTTCGTAAACGAAATATGTTTTTTATTGAAATAGAAAACAGTTTTGACGGAGTTTTAAAAACAGATAAAGACAGCGGTTATCCTGTATCTACAAAAGAAGAAAGCAAATCACATGGTATTGGGCTTAGAAACATTAGAAACTGTGCTAAAAAATATGCGGGCGATATAGATTGTATTGTAGATGATAAAAAATTTATATTGTCTGTAATGTTAAAAAATTAAAATTTATGCAAAAAGGGAGGAAACAGATATGTCTATTAATACTAATTATGGAAGTTATGCGGCAAATTATACAAATACCATAAAAAAGTCAGACGAAGCAAAAAATAATAAAAGAGCAAAAGAAAGTGGCGTGACAACAAGTACAGTTGAATTAAAAACTTCAACGCCCGGTGTAACTAAAACAGAGCAGATTAAGACAGGTTTTACCAATATAAATGATTATTCTAAATATTTACAGGATAAATATAGCTATATGAATACAGGAACGACATCGATGGAGGGTGTTCCGACAACAGTATCAGTGTCAAGCGCATTCTTGAAAAAATGTATGAATGACCCTGAAAAAGCTAAATATTTAGAGGAAAATTTAGCGGCTATTCCGGATTGTGCGAAAATGGCAGTAAACAGTTGTTTAGGAACTTTAACAAGTTTGAGTTATCAAATAGACGCTAATGGAAATATAACCTGTATATCATCAGGAACAAATGACCCAGACGGAAAGATAGCTAAAGAAAATGCAGAAAGGAAAGCAAAAGAAAAGAAAGCTCAGGAAGAAAAAGTGGCTAAAAGGCGGGAAGAAAAAAAGGCGGAAGGAGAAAAGGCGGCGAAAAGACGAGCTGAAAAGAGCGAAGTAAGGAAAGAGCCGTCAGAAAAATTGGTGAAAAGTAAGGGAACTCAAAACTTTACTGTGTCTGCTGTTGGTACTGATGTAAAGACTGTTACACAGAATCTTGTGGGTATTTCTTTGAATCAATCTGTTTTTACAGAGATGAGTTTTGATATAAAAGCATAAATACTGTTTGTAATTATGCTTTTACAATATGAATAGAGGGTGATATTTATGCGTATAGGAAACAATTATCAAGGATTTATAAATAATTTTTCAAGTTACAACAATGGAAAAAGAAGCAGTTCATCAGCAAGCGTAAACTCAAAAGAATCAGTTGGTTATCATAGAAATACATTAGAGGATTTACTTACAGGACATTATAAAAATTCCTATGGC
>CAOJPS010000242.1 GCA_948441255.1 uncultured Eubacteriaceae bacterium
CCACTCTGTCTGTTACAAAATATTTCTGCCCTCCGGCTTTTCTTATAAGAATAACGTTATCCCCAACTTTAAGTCCGTCATATAATGCGTATTTTTTTCTCGTCCTATATTTATCCTCGTCCTTAATGTCATTAAAATCCTCTTCAACCTCTGTTAAATATATAAATCTGTCTGTAAGTCTTTCTGATACCTCTAAAAAATCAGAATTAATCCTATTTGTCTGTTCAATTTCAATTATAAGAGGATTTATATTTATTACTTTACCAATAAATATATTAACAGGCTTTGAAGCGCTATTAGCCTGCAATCCCGCTAATTTAATCACTTCAAGAAGCTTTTCACCACTCATAAAACCACCTCCGTTAATCATTCCATTCGCTTATATCAATTTTTATGTTATGCTGGTTATTAGAGAATGTATGAGTACAGTTTTCAACTACATATGTATTAAAAACCGCGTTTTGCCCAACATCATTAATATCAACTAAAACAACAGAACCGCCTCTTATTTTTTCTTCTCCCTGACCTGCCCCTATACATTCAACCGATAAAGTTTTACGCAATCTGTTTTTTTGTTTCAAAATATTTTCAGCTATAATTTTAGCCTGAGCGTCATTATATATTTCCGGCAAACTCTCATAATATTGCAAAACACCCCACTTTTCCTGCGTCACACTGTCCAAAGCGGCATAAACATCTCTCTTTCCCGTATCCTCATTATCTCTGTATAATTTAACAAGGTTATATGTATCACTGTCAATATCGGTTTTGTAATTAAAATCTATAATTGTACCATCATCACTTACACAAAGAGGAACAAACATATTTTTAATATTTCTCAATGACAATTCACCAAATTCATCAAACAAAACATATAATTCATTTGTATTTACATTAGTAATATCAATAGCGTTAAGAATAATATCAAAAAGTGTTTCATCTTCTTCCCTGCGTTGTGCTATAACGTATCCGGTATCCTCAATAATACCTGTTTTCAGTTTAAAATCATCTGCAATCATTTTCACAATATCTCCAGCTTTTTTATTGGCATACTCATAATTTTTTTTATTCCTAAGATATCTAAGCTGGTCATAAGCCGTAACTGTAATAATCTGGTCTTTAGTTCTGCTTTTGCTGAATATTCTTCCTTTAAAAATATTACTTTTGTTTACAACAAGACTTACAAAATCACCCTCAACAAAATTCAGTCCGTCTTTAACAGCGTTTCTCATAATTTTAAATGTCAGATTAGAGGGAGTACCTTTTCTTGACGAGGTCAAAATCACACTGCCCTCACACATAGCCGATAACTCATAATTTATATTTTCGTGTGTAATATATAATTTAAAATCAAGGCTATACAAGTCAAGCACCTCCTAAGAGCCTTTTTAAAGATTTTACACGAATTCTAAGACGGTAAAATTAAAATCCGTCCCTCATCAAGTGAATATAAAATCTCATCAATATTTGTTATATTATTAATTTTCGCAATCTCCGTATACCTATTTCCGTCATTTAGCTGCAGTTTCGCAATCTTCCAAAGTGTATCGCCTGCTTTTGTTTTATAGTTTTTGGCAGCGGACTTCGCTGTCCTTTGTAAAACCTCCGCAACAACAATCTTATTATCTTCCGTAACCGCTCCAGTATCTTTTAAAACAACCTTTCTAACCGGACGATATTCTTTCAATTTCAATTCAACCCAGTAATCTCCTACGCACCCCGCTTTTTCCTCAACATTATATTCCTCAAATGAAACAAGCATATTTCCTTGAAAACTCTCGCTTCCGTCAGCGAAAATTCTAAGCATTAAAAAGCGAACAGGCTTTTTTGCCGCCTTAAAATTTCTGAAAGCGTTAAGATAAACTATAGGCTGACCAATTGTACAAGCTTCCGTTTCCGGCTGCTGTACAAAAGGAAGCCTGAAAAATCCCTCATTTAATTTAGGCAAAAGGATTTTAAAATTAAGTTCTCTCAATCCTATATCTTTTAAAACATTAAACTCACCTCCGTCCATAAGCTCAACAGATTTATTTTTATTGACAACTTTTGTTTTAAAATTTTCCGGAGGTATAGGAAGCTGTAATATTTCCGTACTGTCGTCATACTTAAAAAACATAACTATCCGCTCGTTCGTCATAAGTGCACACCTCTCGCCGAATTATTCATAACGTTTGTCAATTCATCCGCGACCCTGCCAATCATCTCGTTTACATCAAATGGGTTGCTGACTTCTCCCGTAAACGAAACATTTATCTGCGGAGCAAGCTGTGTTGTATGAATTTTATTAATAACTTCTCTTTCCGCAAAATCCCTCATAAACTTCAAATCCTCATCTGTCACGTCAACCGTATCTTTTATTTTGTCAACAGTTCCCACATCTACCTTATCCGCTCCTCCCTCTCCTGAAGAACCGCCGCCGCTAAATTTAGGCATATTTTTCTTCATTTTTTCAAATTCTTCTTCTTGTTCTTTCATTTTTGCCTCCATTTCCGCTTTTTCTTTTTGCTGTCTTTTATATTCATTTATTGTATTCCATTTATCTGTTTCATATTGTTTCCAAGTATCATTAGCATTTTTGTCATATATTGTTGGAGTTGTGCTTTTTCCTTTTTCCGCTGTTTTATACCATTGCGCTAATTTAGCTTCATTAACCTTGCCAAGTTCTGGAACATTTACATACGAATCTCCGTTTGACAACTCTTTCCGACCATATTTTATTAATGCCTGTTGATATTTAGATATATTTTCTTCAGCTTTTTTTGCTTCCTTGCTTCCATAAGAATCTATATATTTTTGTTTATTCGCCTGTTGTTTTTTTATTTCTTTGCTTGCTTCATCTCTCATACTAAACACTTGAGCCGCTACAGTTACAGGTACATCGTGTTTTTTCGCATAATCTCTGACTTTCGCATCATAGTTTGTTCTAAATGAAGTATCAATATCCTCTAAAGAACCGCCGCCAACCACTCCGCCAGTTTTTGAATTAACCTCATCAATTTGCCTGTTTAAATCCATAAACAAAGAGATAACTATAGTCAAAGCAGAGATTAATAAACCAAAAGGATTAGCTTTTATCGCCGCGTTAAGTCCCAGCTGAGCCACTTTCGCTCCGTTTGTTGCCGCTGTTTCCGTTTGTATGGCACCAGTGGCGTTTCTTGTAGCACTCGTAAAAATATTAATAATACTGTTCAATACCCTCATAATTCCTTGTGTTTTACTGCATACAATATTATAAATTTTTACAGCAGCTATAATACGTATAAGCACAGGTCCAAACCAGTCAAACGCGGCTATAAGATTTGAAATAATCTGAATAAAAAACATAATACCCCCAACAGACATCATAAACACATTGGCTATAGTTCTTATAGAATT
>CAOJPS010000243.1 GCA_948441255.1 uncultured Eubacteriaceae bacterium
TTTTAATCTGTACTCACGTTGACAGAGAGCATATTCATAATCATATAATAATGTGCGCCGCGAATTTTAAAGATTATAAAAAACTGCACAGCAATCCTGATAATCTTAACGCTTTAAGAAAAGTCAGCGATACGCTTTGTGAGGAAAACGGAATTGGTATTATCGTACCGAAAGAAAAAAACAAAAGAGAAAAACTTAAAAAAGTCATAGATGAAGCCATAAAAAACTCAAATACCTTTGATGAATTTTTAGGTTATATGCAGTTTCAAAAATATGAAATAAAACAAGGCAAGTATCTTTATTTCAAGGGAGAAAAAAGCGAGGTATTTTTCAATACAAAACTTTTGGGAACAGCTTATACCGAAAAGAATATCAAGAAAAGGATTGTAAACCATACAGAATTAAAAAATCATAAGATTCATATTTACGATGATAAAATCATTAAAATGTCATATCGAAAAAGGCTGAAATTCTCTGTTGACAACGCATTAAAAACGGCAAAAGATTATAATGATTTTCTTAAAATTATGCGGGCAGATGATTACGAAATAAAATTTGGAAAACATCTCGCTTTTAAGCACATAACAGGCAGTCGCTATATCAGAGTTGAAAGTTTGGGAATGGAATACGGCGAGGAAATGTTAAAGTCATATTTCAGTGACAATGAGAAATATCAAAGTTTGAAAACTGAAATTGGATATCGTCCGTGTAAAAAATGTAAACCTGATATAAAAACTAAAAATCTTAAGGAGGAAAAATGATGTCAAATGTGATTGTATTATTTGAAGTGACAATTAAGGAGGGAAAGTTAGAAGATTATTTGAAACAAGCCGCTTCGCTTAAAGATATATTGTCAAAAGTCGATGGATTTATTGGCGCTGAACGTTTTTCAAGTTTAGCTGTTGATGGTAAAATTTTAAGCAAGTCCGAATGGAAAGACGAGGAAAGCATAGAAAAATGGCGCAATAATATGAGCCACAGAATGTGTCAAAAACACGGAAGAATACATAATTTTGAAGACTACAAAATTACCGTTGTTAAGCCTGTTCGTACTTATACAATGAATATCAGAAAAGAAGCTCCTGATGATTCAAATAAATATTTTGGGGAGTGATTTTTATGCAGTATACTGCTAAATATGTTTCACCTATAGGTGAAATTCTTATCGCTTGTGATGATATTGGTTTAACAGGACTTTGGTTTGATGGAGAAAAATATTACGCTAATAATCTTAATTCAGACCATAAGGAAATGGAACATTCTACTTTTGAAAAAGTAAAGTTATGGCTTGATGTATATTTTTCAGGTAAAGAACCAGATTTTACTCCGCCAATTCATATGATTGGTTCTGATTTTCGTATAGACGTATGGAAAATTTTATGTCAAATCCCTTATGAAAAAACAATGACATATGGGAAAATAGCGGATATTATCGCTAAGCAAAGGGGACTTTCACAAATGTCCGCACAAGCTATAGGCGGTGCTGTGGGACATAATGAAATTTCTATTATTATTCCATGTCATAGGGTAGTTGGTACAAATGGCAGTTTGACGGGATATGCGGGAGGTATTGATAAAAAAATAAAATTGCTTTCTCTTGAAGGAGTTAATGTGGAAAAATTATTTATACCAAGAAAAGGTACAGCGTTATAAACATAATTTAAATGATAATGGAATTGTTAAAAATATAAAAGAGGTGTTATATATGCAGTTATCCAATATTGAAAAAATCCAAAAATCTTTTACTTTTCAATCAAAAAACTTTGAAACAAAGGAAATGAATTTTTCAAAAGAAGAATATCTTAATTATGTGGTTTCTTGTATAAAGCCGTCTTCATCTGATTCCGTACTTGAAGCGGCTGCGGGAACATGCGCATGCGGTCGTTATCTCACTCAATTTGTAAAAAGCGTTACCTGTCTTGACATTACGGCGGCTATGCTTGAAGTAGGAAAGAATGAGGCTTTAAAAAGCGGTATTAATAATATAAATTTTGTAAATGGGAATATTGAGGATATGCCATTTCCTGATAATAGTTTTGATATTGTAATATCTCGCCTTGCGTTTCATCACTTTACAGATATAAATATGCCTTTTAAAGAGATGGTGCGTGTGTTAAAGCCTAATGGTAAACTTGTATTAATTGATATGGAGGCGGCAGAGGAATCTTTAAGAAATATTGAGGACGAAATTGAAACTCTTCGTGACCCTTCGCATGTAAAAAATTTAAGCAAAAGTGAAATTTTAAGATTATTTTATGAAAATGAAATAGAGATTGTTAAATGTGAAAGTACAAAAATTCCTGTATCTTTGTATGAGTGGATGAAGCTGACCGGAACGCCTGCTAAAATACAAAATGAAATCAAGAAAAAAATCACAGAAGACATAAACTTAGGATTAAAGACAGGATTTTGTCCTTATGTGGAAAACGGTAATATATTTTTCCATCAAAGGTGGTTGTTGACAATAGGTAAAAAATAAAATCAGAATAACTATATTTAATACCTATATAAAAAAATAATGCCTACAAAAAACACTGATTAAATAAAATTAGTTTTTATAATCAGTGTTTTTATTTTTTTATATTTATTAAAATACTTTACAAAATTAGTTTTATACAAATATCTTGAGTTGCTGTCTTATCTTTATTTTTTCTACCACCGCAATAAATGTATGACACAGGTGCTTACAGAGGACTTCAGCCGGAAGAACGGAGCAATCCTTGTGACAGGCGGCGGGCTTTCCCTATACCCTATGTATGACTATCTGCCTCTCTCAATGGATAAGGCTGCGCTTCGTGCCATGTGTCTGGCGCTCCATGAGGAACTGAAAAAACAAAATGTGTACCTTGGTACAGTGACCGTGACTGGCCTGATCGCTCCCGGTGAGAAGTGCGACCCTGTGCTGCTGGCAGAAGATTTCTGGAAACTTTACACGGAGCGTAAGGATTGCGAGGTAGTACATTGATGAAAGGCAGGACATTGGCGGAAGGAACACCGTGGAAAGGGATTCTTTCTTTTACATTTCCAATCCTGATGGGGCTTTTGCTGCAACAGCTTTACAATACGGTGGATACGATTGTCGTGGGAAATTTTGCCGGTGAAGCGCCTCTGGCGGCGGTAGGGGCCTGCGGTGTACTGACAATGGCCTTTCTTGCGCTGGCAAATGGTTTCTCGGCAGGAGCCTGTGTATTGATTGCGCAGCTTTTCGGATCAGGGAAAGAAAAAGAAATGCGCAGACAGGCATCTTCCTCACTCCTGCTCATGCTGGGAATGGGGGCTGTGGCATTGGCTGGAAAGTATGCGAAAATATTGTGTCAGTAAATTCGGGGTTTGGCAATG
>CAOJPS010000244.1 GCA_948441255.1 uncultured Eubacteriaceae bacterium
TTTCCTCTCCTACTTTCAGATATGTTAAAGGGGTTAGGGAAATAGCTAAATATCTTTATCCTAAACTTATGAACAATATCGACGAATATCAAAATAATAAATTAGCTACAAGAAGGAACTTTGCTGATATATTATTTAAATACAAAAATCTTCCTGTTTTTGTCCCTAGTTCTTCATCTTACTATAAAACTAAGCAAAAAAAAGGGCCTATCTTTGGTTTATTTGAGGATATATATTGGCGTGATAAAGATTTTGACTGCATTGAAACAAGTGTTGAGCGCGGCTATATTGAAGGATTTAAAGATGAAAATAAAGAATTTTTTAAACCTGATGATAATGTGACTAGAGATGAACTTGCTCAGACTATATTTGTTATGGGAAATTTCTCGGTTAACGAAAATAATACAAAAATATATGATATTGATAAGAGCAAACATCAAAGAATTGTTCAGGTTCTTGTTGATAATGGAGTTTTTGAACTGAAAGACGGTCTGTTTGAACCAGACAGAAATGTGAGTAATATTGAAATATTACAAGCACTGGATAAATTAAATGATTAAGTTGAAATAGAACTATAAAAAGCATAGAACAAATTAAAAAGGTTCTATGCTTTTTATATAGTTGCAAAACTTGTGTCAACTTAATAATTTGGTAAACTAAAATTATTATGGCAAAAATGAAAGCTGTGAATACAACATACCGATTATTGGGTATACAATACCTATCCCGCATAAAAGAATTGACCAACGGTTGTCGCGTTTCTGCATAATTGGAACATAAAATACTTTGGGATTTTGAGGATTATAATATAAATCTACTTTTTGTCCTTTGCTCGCACAACTATTGCTATATCCGACTGGAGATTTAACCTGATAGATATCATTTCCAATCTGAAATTCATACATGGGATAGTAAATTCTTTTATATCCTCCTGATACAGATGTTTCGCGTCCCGCTGAAATAACAGTTGCCGTAGTTAATACAGTGGCATATCTACGCTCTTTTAACAAACGCCTGCGTATGCGCATTCCTATGATAAAAAAAATCTGTGGCTGTATTGCGAATCCAGCTCCAACAATGCGTTTCTCAATTTCCAATCCAGATTGACATAATATAATTCCAGCCAAAACAAAACACAGTAAGGGCCAAAAAATCACAAAGAAGCGCCACTGCTTTAGTGCCAAATCTTGTGAAGAAGTTTCCTTGCCCATACTTAAAAACCACCTCCAAATTATAAGTTTTATCCTTGATTATAAAATTGTTTGACTGCTTTTACAAATGTTTTTAAAATTCAATTTTTATTCCCATAGTATTAAATATATTATATAGTTTAGAAGGTGATAACCCAACAACTGTATAGAAATCACCTTCAATTCGTTCAATAAATAGTGCTCCTTTTTCTTGAACCGCATAAGAACCTGCCTTATCCATAGGTTCACCAAACTCTATATAATTTAATATTTCACCATCACTTAAAGACGATATGTACACATCTGTTTTATCAGAAACTGTTTTACTTGAAACATTGCCGTCTAGAGATTTATAAAAAACACTTATAGCTGTATAAACAGTATGTTTATTTCCTTGAAGCATACGAAGTGTTTTAAACGCGTCTTTTTTATTCTCAGGTTTGCCAAGAATTTCATTATTATATACAACTATAGTATCTGCTCCAATAACAACTGTGTCTTTCTCGGAAATATTATCAAATACAGCTTTTGCCTTTCTTTCAGAAAGAATTTTTACGTATTCTTCAGGAGAACATTCTTCTGAAATATTTTCGCTGACATTGCTTTTAATAACTTTAAATTTAATACCAATTTGATTTAAAATATCTTGTCTTCTTGGAGAAGATGAAGCCAAAATAAAATTAGACATCTTAAAACCCCTTTATAATTTTTTATAAATAATAATTGAAATAATCATTCCGATAATGCCTGATATTGTAAATTTTAATGAAAACGAAAAAGATATAGTAATTATATCAAGATTTAGAACAACAGGATTATCAAATCCAAAAATTTTACCATAATTAAGCCATGAGCAGTAAGGAATATTTTCAAAAATTGTGCCAATAAATCCTCCAACAACAAGACCCGCTGCCATAACAATAATAAATATCCATATGCTTTTGTTTATAGTCCCCATAAAAATACCTCATAAAAAAATAATTGTTTGTTATTTATTTTCAAGAGAATTCTCGATTTTATTAACCCCTTCTTCAATAAGCTTAAGTCCGCTTATTTCATTACCTATAGCTTCAATACATTTTTTACTATGTAAACTTGTTTTTTGTACAGAACTTCCAATATTAGCGGTAAAGTTTTGTATATTGGCAACAGTATCTTTCGATTGTTCTGAAAGATTTCTTATTTCACCGGCAATAATTGTAAAGCTTTTTCCCTGTTCTCCTGCACGGGCAGCCTCAATAGAAGCGTTAAAGCTAATCATTTGAGTTTCGTCTGCGAGAGAGGAAACTAATTTAGCTACATTATTAATTTCTTTGAGGAGTTTAGTGATTTTATTGATTTCGGAGGTAAGTTCATTTTGACTTTCATTTAATATCTCTGAATTCGCAAAAAAGTTTTTTAAAGTTTCTTTTATCGATTTAATATTATCGTTGATAATTTTATTAGTTTTTTCAAGCGAATAGTTGTCATTAGCTTGTTCGCAAATTTTATTTGCAATAAGACCTAACAAATTTGCAGCGCTTCTAACTTGTTTTTCTGATAAAATAGGAATTTTTTTGACAGCCTGAACATATTCATCAGGATTAATTCCAAGTTCTGTGGCAACTTTTCTAAAGTAGTCTTCATCAGGTTCGTGAGTAAGAACCTGTCCGCCGATAATACTTCCGACATGTTGTCCTCCAACAACAATAGGAACAGCAAAATCGGTAAGACCAGCGTGACAAGAGTATACGGCTGCACGCCCTGTTGCTTGAGATTCTTCTCCGCCGTTTTTATCACATTCAAGACATCTTCTTAACCCTTCTGAACAGTTTCTTGTATACCTCATACAAAAATCATGAAAATTGCTGGGCCTTGTAACATTACCGTTTAAATCAATTGAAATAGACGCCATACCAGTAGCATCGGAAAACGCATCTTGAAATGCCTGAAGATAATTAATGTCAATTACATCTGTTAATTTTAAAGTCTCCATAAATAAACCTCTTTTCTATGTATAATAAAAATACAAAATCTCTAATAACATTTTACACTATATTTATAAACTTTTCAATAAAAATAATTATAGAAATTGTTAAAGTGTCAATGATGGGTTACACTTTATGAGAGAATAAAGTTGTCAAGAG
>CAOJPS010000245.1 GCA_948441255.1 uncultured Eubacteriaceae bacterium
TTCCGAAAAAAATTGATGATATTATTACGACATCAGACGATGAAATACGTTTTATTATTTCAGGACAGGCAAAAGATTATGAAACATATACGTATGAATTGCCTGTGCCGTTAATACAAAAAAAATATCCGTTTTGGGCAAGGGCGACATTAACATATTTTCCAGATTGCAATAGAAATCAGGGCGTTGATTATACTAATACGGAATTGGATATAAAATTTGGGCGGGTTACGCCTGACAGGAAAATAAAAGCGATTGATAATAATAAGCAGACGGATGAAGATTTTCACGGACTTTATGAAGAAGACGCCCGTAGGTTCTATCGAAAATGGGATAATGTAAAATATATTTGTGAAGATATAAATAAGCGTCCGGTTCCAAGGGCTAAAATATCAGACGCAGGCTTATGGGGATTGAATGTAAAATCAAAAGAACGTTTATCGAGTATGGACAGAAGCCATTTAAACTTTGGAATAGTTGTAACGCTTAAAGAAATGTTTGGAGAAAACAGATATTCGCATTTTGTGCAGCTGTGCCAAGCCCGCGGCTGGCTTGTTCGTGAATTGTCTGTTCAAAACCAAATTGATATTTACACTCAGGCAGAACAGGAAATTATTTTTGAATAGAATGAATGCAGGAGGAAATTATGTCACAGCAAATTGCTTTTGGAATAAAATATAAGGATTCTGGAAATGCCACATGGGAAGATGATAAACTTGGTAGAGCAAAATATGCAAAACAATTAACTCAGCTAGTGAAACATATGGATAAACCATTTGTAATGACGTTGTCAGCACCTTGGGGAAGCGGTAAAACTTTTTTTCTGAATGCGTGGCGGAATGAAATAGCATGGAAAGGTAAAGCTGGTGCAGATGAAATTCCATGCGTGTATTTCAGTGCGTGGGAATATGATTGTGTGGATGACCCGCTTCTTGCGATTGTTGGCAAAATGCAGGAAGAGTTAAATATGGTCTTGGCAAAAGAAGAAAATGAAAGTTCTGCCCTGGCTAAAAAAGAAATTGAAAAAGAGCTGATAAAAAGAAGTAATAAGACTTTAATGAAATTAGGAAAAATAGCAAGAAGTGTAGCAACAAAAGAAACTTTATCAAAGTGGGGATTAAAATCAATCAATAAATTATTTAATAAGATAATAGGTGAATCGCTTTATGATGTCTTAGAACAAGGTGATTTTGATGAATATTTTACAAAAGAAGATTTGAAAGAACTTTTAAAGGATGTAAAGAATGCTATTGGTACTCCTCCAGAAAAGAAATTGCAGGCAGTATTACAAGAAAAAAATGAATTTATTGCAACTGTAAAAGATGTTATTGCAGAATGCAGAGAAAAATTAGGGTATAACTATCCTATTCTTATTATGATTGATGAGCTTGACCGCTGCCGTCCTGATTATGTGATAAGTTTATTGGAACGGATAAAAAATCTGTTTGAAGTGGATGGAATTTTCTTTGTTTTAGCCATAGACAAAGAACAGTTATATTCCGTTGTCGAGCATACTTTTGGAGTAAAGAAAACCGAGGAAAGGGATAACAGGGCTATTTATCTGCAAAAATTTGTGAATATGGATTTTGAATTATATAATCCTAAATATAATCTAAGTAAATATGTAGAATTTTATTTGCAAAATGCAAATTTATCATTTACTGACCATCGTCAAATTTTTGAAATAGGGTATAGGGTTTTAGACTCTGATTTCGGTTTGCGTTCCCCCCTCCGCCCCCCTACCAGCCGCCGTCCCCTACGAGAAATCGACCGAGTATCTGACCAATTTTCTATTCTTGTGATTTGTTATCAATTAAGCTCTGTTGAAGCATTAATTATTTGGAAAACTCTTTTAGATAGTAAGCCGATGTTATATTTATTTAATGAAAAAACTTATGAGGTTACTGAAGATTACTATAATAGTGAGTTAAATTTTATAGATAACTTCATATTAAATTTTTCAAATTGGTATAAAACAGGTTATAATTTTACTGAAAAAGTGCAAAGTTTAGAAGGAGTGGAAAAAATTTGTTGTTTGTTATTAGAGCGTTATATCAGACAAAATAAAATTTTTAATTTTGAATCTGAAAATAAGGTTAATCTTGTAACTGTAATTACAGAAGCACAAAAATCTAAATTTAGAAAAATAATAAGTATGGCTCAAGCAATAAGTTTTGATTAATAATTATTGCTCAAAAATAGCTTTTAAGATAATATTTGCAACAAATTTTTAGAGGTTATGAATAATGGTAAAAAAGAAAAGTGAAATATACAGTGCATTATGGAAGGCTTGTGATAAGCTGCGCGGCGGAATGGACGCAACGCAGTACAAAGATTATGTGTTAACCTTATTGTTTATTAAGTATATTTCAGACAAAGCAAAAGTTGACCCCGATTTTTTGATTGATGTGCTTGCGGAGTGCAGTTTTGATGCAATGGTAGCATTAAAAGGAAAAACGAATATCGGGGAAGAAATCAACAAAAAGATTTTGCAGGGCTTAGCCAATGCCAATGAGTGTTTGGCGCGTCTTATTACCAAAGTGGATTTTGATGACCCTGAAAAGCTTGGTAAAAATAAGGAACGTGCCGATAAGATAACTGATTTGATAGCCATTTTTCAAAGTGATGATTTGGATTTTTTTTAGAACACGGCAGAAGGTGATGACCTGCTTGGCGATGCGTATGAATATCTGATGTCAAAATTTGCCACGGAGTCAGGAAAGAGCAAAGGACAGTTTTATACTCCTGCAGAGGTTTCAAGGGTAACTGCACAGGTTTTGGAAGCAAACAAAATCACGACGGCGAGTACAACTCTTTATGACCCTATCTGCGGATCAGGTTCTTTGCTTTTAAAAGTTGCAAGCGAGGCTCAGGCGGATATTTCCATATATGGTCAGGAAAAGGATATCACAACAGCAGGTTTGGCTGTCATGAACATGTATCTGCACAATAATCCCACTGCGGAGATTGCGGATGGCAATACCTTGGAAAGCCCTAAGTTTTTAGATAATGACAAACTCAGAACATTTAATTATGTGGTTGCTAATCCTCCGTTTTCCGCAAAATCATGGACTGATAGGGTAAATGTGGAAAACGACCCCTATGAGCGTTTTGCCAACGGCAATATTCCCCCTGGAAAAAACGGGGATTATGCTTTTATGCTTCACGTGTTAAAATCTATGCGTCAAGACGGCAAAGGCGCGATTATTTTGCTCCATGGGGTACTTTTCAGAGGAAACGCGGAATCCGCAATACGCCAAAACATCATTAAGAAGCGTTGGATAAAAGGCATTATCGGTTTGCCTGCTAACCTGTT
>CAOJPS010000246.1 GCA_948441255.1 uncultured Eubacteriaceae bacterium
TAATGGAAAATATCAGCAAAATCTGTGAAATCATAATTGTGCGGTATTGCCTTAACCTTTTCTTGTATTTTAATAAAATTAGAAAAAGTCATATTAAGCATTTCAAGTATTGCGTTTTCAAGTTTATTTACCGAAACACTTACATTATTAACGCAATTTTTTCGGTTTTTACGTTCAGAGCAAATATAATAATAAAACTCTTTTCCATTTGAAATGACTTTTTTTCTTGTCATATTAGCGCCGCATTTACCGCATTTAAGTATTCCCGAAAGGAGATTTACACTATCACTTTTAGGCGATACTCTCGTATCTTCATTCATAAGTCTTTGAACATTATAAAAAAGTTCCTCTGAAATTATAGGACTATGGTTATTTTTAACCACTATCCATTCGCTTTCAGGCTTTAAAACACGTTCTTTGATTTTATAATTGGGCGTTGTGGTTTTATGCTGTTCAAGTACGCCGATATACACTTTATTCTGCAATATCCTTGTGACTGACTTAGCGCTCCATAAAGCTGTAAAGTGGGTTTTTTGAGCTGATTTATAATTTATTCCTATTTCTCTCTTATGTTCCATAGGAGAAGCAACACCAAGATTATTCAGTTTTTCGGCAATACGCAAAGCACTCATACCCGCTAATTTCCAATTAAAAATATCACAGACAATTTCCCTGACGCTTTCGTCAATTATCAGTTTGCTTTTATTATCAGGTGATTTTAAATATCCATAAGGGGCATAGGCGCTTAAAAAGTTTCCGTTTCTGCATTTTATATCAAGACTGCTGCGTGTTTTTACAGAAATGTCATTGCAGTAAGCGTCGTTTATCAAGTTTTTAAAATGTACATAAATAAGCTGGGAATTATTTTTTTGAATATCCGCCGTATCAAAATTATCATTAATCGCTATAAAACGCACATTAAGAAAAGGAAAAATATTAGTTATGTATTTTCCGGCTTCAATATAATTTCTGCCAAAACGTGAAAGGTCTTTTACAACAACACAATTTACTTTTCCTGCCTTAATATCGTCAAGCATTTTGATAAAAGACGGTCTTTGAAAATTTACGCCCGTGTAACCATCGTCAACTCTGATTTGATGAAGTTTAAACTCAGGCTTGTTTTTAAGAAAGTTTTTGATAAATTCCTTTTGATTTACAATACTGTCACTCTCAATTTTATCTCCGTCCTCACGGGATAAGCGAACATAAATATCAGTATTATAAATTTTGGAAGTAAGATGTGTATTCATTTCATCACCTCGAATGGTTATTACTCAAAAAGGCTGTAAAACTATTCAAGGGTAATTGCTTAGTCCACATCCATTATAGCATTACAGTGTTTTCTTGTCCACACATTTTAAAAAATTTTTTATCATAACCCCATATTTATTAAGTTATTAAGACATTCCTCAAAAGTATTTCCATTTTCCGCAAATTTTGATTTTACTATAAATCCGTTGCAAATAAAGCAATAAGGATTTTTAATCTGTTTTACAAATGATATTTTTCTTTCCTCAATACTTAAAGACTTATCAATTTTAACATCTTTGATATCAACAAGACTTTCTTTGCTGACAGTTCTAATATCAACATTTTTTAACGCTTCTATATCCATTTTTTCATCTCCTCACAAGTTTATTTTTTATAAATTAAATGCAATCAGTTTATTTCAAAAATAAATTTATTATTATAAAGTAATAGTTTACTCATAAATTATTTTCCTCAAATAAACTGACCTCAAATTAAAGATTTAAAATAGATTATCACCTCCCATTGCTAAAAAGTAATATCAATCGGCTTAGCAAGCCGCATAAGCGTTTCAGCTTTCCCCCCTTCGTTGTGAGCGGAACAGGTAGTCTGTAAGTATCATTATAGGATTTGTATATCATCGCTTAAATCTCTTGCCAAAAGATTATTATTGTCTGAATATTTTCTGCTCGTGCCTTTACTTCAATTTGAAAATTCAAATTTCCTCGTTTATAATTTCATAAATTACAAAAATTAATTTTTATAATTTTGAAACAGACAGTCCTCGCATATTCATCAATTGGCTCGTACAAATCTAAAGTTATTGATATTCTGCAATATTCAATTTTCAAGGTACAAAATACGATTTATATTTATATTTTATAAATTCAAAAAGCATATAATTAAAATTATCAAAACTATAATTATGTGCTTTATAGAATTTACAAAACAAAATACCTATGTAAATTATTTTGTTAAATTCTAAATTTTCTTGCCGCAATAAAAATTCCTTTTTTAATTTCCTGACATTTATCTTCATCAAGGAAATAATATGGATTTCCATTTTCATCAAATTTTATTTTAGTGCAATATACATTAATAAGTTTTTCATAATGCTTGCATAAAGTATTTAATGCTGTTTCATCATTTTTTTTGATTGCTTTAATAACATTTATATCAAGAAGTTTTTTATAATCTTTAATTTTCATTTTCAATCTTCACTTTTTCTTATGAGTTCTTTTAATGCTGTTAAAGCAACTCGTCTTTGATAATTTATAGTCCGCCTTATAGAATCAAGCTGAACGGCAATATTCAAATCAGTTTTATTCTCGAAATAATAAAGCAGAATAATATTTCTTTGTTTTTCCGGCAGCTTGTCTAATGCGTCTGCTAAAATTTCATCATTAACTTCAATAGGTATACCTTTTACATAAAAAATTTTTCCTCTTGAAAGAGAATTGTCTTTATAAATCTCGTTTATATTTTCACAGTTAAAATCTTCATCGGTATCAAAAAAAATAGCGTCATTATACCATTTGTTTTTTTCTTGCTTATCATAATTAATAGATAAATTTTTTATACATCTTCGAATATACGAATCAAACTTAATCATAATATCCAAATCTTTACTGTCGTACATATAAGTTCCCCCTTATTAAAATTAATTAATTTTTTCAAATTGTTAAGCGTTAAAATATAAATTTTATCCTTCTACATATAGAGAACAATTTTTTTTGTGATTTGGCAAATTTCAAAAAAAGTTTTTACAGTTTTTCCCAAAAATCTTAATATTTGTAAATTATTTACAAATATTAAGGCTGATTAAAATTTATATTTGTATAATATTTTACTATTTTTTAATTGACAGTTAATTAAAAAATAGATATTTTAAAATTACAAGACTTTATTTTACGGATTTAAGAAAACGAGTACCGAAAAAATTAAATTTCACTATTCTGCAAGCATAGCCGTAGTGTAGACTATTTGAAAAAACAAGTTTTTCAAAATCGTCAAATACTACGACAGCTTGTTAAGGCAACGCCTTAAAATCTGTTTG
>CAOJPS010000247.1 GCA_948441255.1 uncultured Eubacteriaceae bacterium
TTATTTTACTCAAAAGTCTGCGAAGTGCTTCACAATTCGCTTACCGACTTTTGCCGCGGGCGGACGTAAAATATTTTTTTACCGTTATTCAAGTTCTTTCATTAATAATAAAAACTTTTAAAGGAGAAATAAATTATGAGAGAAGAACTTGAGAAATATTGGAAAGGATTTAATTTTGGAAATTGGTGTGGTGAGGTTGATGTGCGTGATTTTATACAAAAAAATTATAAGCCTTATACCGGAGATAGTTCTTTTTTGTGCGGCGCGACAGAAAGAACTAAAAAATTATGGGATAAGGTTATGGTTCTTATGAAAGAAGAATCAGAAAAGGGGATTCTTGACGCTGAAACGAAAATTCCCGCTGGAATTACCGCATATGGAAGCGGATATATTGACAAGGAACTTGAAAAGATTGTCGGTTTGCAGACGGATAAGCCTTTGAAAAGGGCTATTATGCCTTATGGAGGGCTTAGAGTTGTTAAAAAAGCTCTGGAGTCTTATGGGTATAAGCTTGATGAGGATACAGAAAAAATATTCGCTAAATATAGAAAAACTCATAATGACGGTGTTTTTGATGCTTATAACGAGGAAATAAGAAAGGCAAGACATTCGGGAATTGTGACAGGATTGCCGGATGCTTATGGCAGAGGCAGAATTATTGGGGATTATAGAAGAGTGGCATTGTATGGTACAGATTTTCTTATTGAGAATAAAAAACTTGAACTTGAAGCCGCCGCTCCTTTGAATTTTGATTTTGAAACAATTCTTCTTCGTGAACAAATAAGCGAGGGTATTAAAGCGCTGTATCAGCTTAATGAGCTTGGAAAGGTTTATGGCTTTGATTTATCAAGACCAGCGGAAAATGCCCAGGAAGCTGTTCAATGGACATATCTGGCTTATCTTGGCGCTATTAAGGAACAAGATGGGGCGGCTATGAGCCTTGGAAGAACATCAACGTTTTTTGACATATATATTGAAAGAGATATTGAAAAAGGGGTTCTTGATGAGATTTCCGCTCAGGAAATTATAGATGATTTTGTTATAAAGCTCAGAATGGTTAGGTTTTTGAGAACACCTGATTATAATTCGCTTTTTTCCGGCGACCCTACCTGGGTTACAGAATCTATAGGAGGTATGGGTGATGACGGACGAACTCTTGTAACAAAAAATAGTTTTAGGATTCTTCATACATTATGTAATCTTGGTCCCGCTCCGGAACCTAATATGACTGTTTTGTGGTCGGTTAATCTTCCAAAGGGCTTTAAAGATTTTTGTGCTGAAACTTCTATTAAAACGAGTTCGGTTCAGTATGAAAACGACGACCTTATGAGAAGATATTGGGGTGATGATTATGCAATAGCTTGCTGTGTTTCCGCTATGCGTATAGGAAAACAAATGCAGTTTTTCGGAGCCAGGGCTAATCTTGCTAAAGCTTTGCTTTATGCTATAAATGGCGGACGTGATGAAAAAAGTGGAGAACAAATCGCGCCTATTTTCGCGCCTGTTAAATCAGATTATTTGGAATATGACGAGGTGGCTGAAAAATTTGACCAGGTTATGGAATGGCTTGCGAGGGTTTATATGAATAGTCTTAATGTAATTCATTTTATGCACGATAAGTATAATTTTGAAAGATTGCAAATGGCCCTTCACGACAGAGAAATTCTTAGAACTCAAGCTTGTGGTATAGCTGGTCTTTCTGTTGTGGCGGATTCACTTTCCGCTATTAAATACGCAAGGGTTAAGGTTATAAGAAATGAGGAGGGGCTTGCTGTTGATTATGAGGTTGAGGGGGAATATCCCGCTTTTGGAAACAATGACGAGAGAGTTGATGAAATTGCCTGCGGCATTGTTAAGACTTTTATGGAAAAATTGAAAAAACAGACTTCTTATAGAAACAGTATGACAACTATGTCGGTTTTGACTATTACTTCCAATGTTGTATATGGAAAGAAAACAGGAAGTACCCCAGACGGAAGAAAAGCCGGGGAACCTTTTGCCCCGGGAGCGAATCCTATGCACGGCAGAGATGTTAAGGGCGCGGTTGCTTCGTTAAAATCTGTCGCTAAGCTGCCTTATGAATATTCACAGGACGGTATATCTTATACTTTCTCTATCGTACCAGAGGCCCTTGGAAAAACGGAAGATGAAAAAATAAGAAACCTTACTGGTATTATGGACGGCTTTTTTAGTGAGGAAGGTCATCATATAAATATTAATGTACTTGACCGTTCTACTCTTTATGACGCTATGGAACACCCGGAAAAGTATCCTCAGCTTACAATTCGTGTTTCAGGGTATGCTGTTAATTTTGTTAAGCTTACAAGAGAACAGCAGCTTGATGTTATAAACAGAACTTTTCATAGTGTGGTGTGATTGCGCGGGAGAGAGTTGATATATGGAGATTAAAGGAAAAATTCATTCGGTTGAAACCTGCGGAACAGTGGACGGACCCGGAATAAGGTATGTTATCTTTTTTAAAGGTTGTCCTCTTAGATGTGTGTATTGTCATAATCCTGATACTTGGAGCGGAGGAGAAAGCAAAACGGTTTCTGTATCAGAGTTATTTTCTGATATTAAAAATTATCAGGATTTTATGAGGTTTTCGGGCGGAGGCGTTACTGTTACAGGCGGTGAGCCTCTTGTTCAAAGTGATTTTATTTATGAGCTTTTTAAATTATGCAGGCAGAATAATATTCATACAGTCGTGGATACCTCTGGAAATATTTTTAATGAAAGTGTAAAAAAGGTTTTTGAGTATACAGACCTTGTTTTGTTGGATATAAAGGCTTTCAGCGATGATATTTTTAAGAGAGTTACAGGCAAGAGCATTGAAAATACTTTGCTGTTTGCAAAATGGCTTGATGAGAATAATATTGATACTTGGGTTAGATTTGTTTTTGTGCCTACTGTAAACGATGATTTTGATGATATTGAAAAAATGGCTGATTATGTTAAAGGGCTTAAAAATGTTTCTAGAGTGGAGGTGCTGCCTTTTCACAAAATGGGTGAGTATAAATGGGAGGAACTTAATTTGGATTATGAATTGAAAGATGTGCTTCCTCCCAAAAAAGAAGATATTGAACGAGTGAAAAAAATATTTTCTGACAGAGGGCTTAATGTGGTTTGAAAGGTTTATTCAATGTTTTCTAATATATCTCTTGCCTTTAGTTCGGTTTTTGTTGTTTTTCTGTAGCCTAAAAATTTTCTTAAACTAGCATATGCTATATAACTATCATAAATTTCTTCACGCATCTTTTTTAAAAAAGAAAAATCGTCAAA
>CAOJPS010000248.1 GCA_948441255.1 uncultured Eubacteriaceae bacterium
GTGTTTTTGGCTTTGCCAAAAATCGGCTTACGCCGACCGCACTTCTTTGCGGCACTTTTTGAAAAAAGTTTGACGAAAACTTTTGTGCGAAACTATGTTTCGCTGAGGTTCACTGTAAATTTTCATTGAGCTCACGTTATTATAATGTATTGTGGTTAAAATTTTTTGGATTAAATATGTGGAAGGAATATTTAAAATGGTAAAAATATACAGCTCAATTTACGGCAAACTTGTTGAAACTTCTGAAATCAGCGATGGAGTTTGGGTTAATATGGTATTGCCTACGGATGAGGAGATTGATAGAATTTCTTCGGAGTTAAATATGGATTCTGATTTTATAAAAGCTGCTCTTGATGAAGAAGAACGTTCTCATATTGAGTTTGATGACAGTAACGGACAAGTTCTTATTCTTGTTGATACTCCATATATTAAAGTGAAAGAACATTTTGAAATGTATGAAACAATACCTATTGGTATTATACTTACGGATTTGTGCATTGTTACAGTGTCTTTGCAAAATACTCTTGTTTTAGAACCATTTTTAAAAAATATGATTAAAACATTTTATACGTTTAAAAAGTCACGCTTTATATTGCAAATGCTTTATAGAAATTCAGAGTTGTATCTTATATGCCTTAAACAGATTGATAAACAAAGTGCGGCTATTGAGGAAAGTTTGCACAAATCTATGCGTAATGAGGGATTTATACAGCTTCTTACTCTTGAAAAGAGCCTTGTTTATATTTCGACTTCTCTTAAATCTAATGAAATTGTTATGGAAAAACTGTTGAGATATGATTTTATTAAAAAATATCCTGATGATATGGAACTTTTAGAGGATACTATTATTGAGAATAAACAGGCTATTGAGATGGCTAAAATTTATAGGGAAATTCTTACAGGTACTACAGATTCTTTTGCTTCACTTATTTCAAATAATCTTAATATTGTTATGAAAAGACTTACATCAATTACTATTGTTATGGCTATTCCAACGATTATATCTAGTTTTTTTGGTATGAATGTTCCTATACCGGGAATTAATAATCCTTTTGCTTTTTGGGGGCTTATTGCTGGCTCAATTCTTATTTGTTTCGCTGTTATCAAGGTTATGTCTAAAAGAAATATGTTTTAGATTATATATGAAAAAATTTATTACGAAAGGGTATTTATATGAATAATAACTTTAAAATAGGTTCTCATGTATCTATATCAGGCGGTCTTATCGGCGCGGCAAAAGAGGCGGCTTCCTATAACGCTGATACTTTTATGATTTATACAGGAGCGCCTCAAAATACAAGACGTTCTCCTATTGAAAAACTTAAAATAGAAGAAGGTCATATATATATGAAAAAGCATAATTTGAGCGATATAGTTGTTCACGCTCCTTATATTATAAATTTGGCTTCATACAAAGAAGATACTTATGAATTGGCTGTATCTTTTTTGAAAACAGAGATTGAAAGAACAACGGCTATTGGTTCTGATTATATTGTTTTGCATCCAGGTTCTTATACAGATAAAACAGCAGAATATGGTATTCAGAGAATTGCCGATGGTCTTAATATGGTTATATCGGCGGAAACAAAGCCTTTTATTTGTCTTGAAACTATGGCGGGAAAGGGAAGTGAAATTGGACGTTCTTTTGAAGAACTTGCACAAATTATTGAAAAAGTGAAATTAAAGGAAAAAATAGGTGTATGTTTTGATACTTGTCATACACATGACAGCGGTTATGATATTATAAATAATTTTGATAATGTTATGAAAGAGTTTGATGAAATAATAGGTCTTGACAGGCTGAAAGTATTTCATATAAATGGTTCTTTGAATGTCCGCGGGGCTAAAAAAGATCGTCACGCTAATATTGGTGCTGATGAAACAAATCCAAAAGGCAGAGATATGATTGGATTTGATGCTATTTATAATATTGTTCATTCAAAATACGCTGAAAATAAAATATTGATTTTGGAAACTCCTTGGCTGGATAAAGATACAAATTTATATAAAGAAGAAATCGCTATGCTTAAGGGGGATAAATAGCATATGACTTTTAGAAAAACTATTCTTGTTACTGGCTCTTCAAGGGGTATAGGAAAGGCTATTGCCGAAAAGTTTGCTAAGGGAAATTTTAATGTTGTTATAAATTGTGTAAATTCTTTTGAAAAGTTATTGGAGGTTGAAGAAAGTTTAAAATGTTTTAATTCAAATATTTTTGCCGTTAAATGCGATATTTCAAAATATAATGAGGTTAGGGAAATGTTTCAAAATATCAATAAGGTTTTTGGCGGTATTGATATTTTAATTAATAATGCTGGAATATCTTATATTGGGCTTTTTAATGAAATGCTTCCAGAACAGTGGAATAAATTGATTGATGTAAATCTTAAAGGCGTTTATAATTGTACTCATTTGGCACTGCCTTATATGATACACAATAAATCAGGGACGGTAGTAAATATATCTTCTGTATGGGGAAATGTTGGAGCGTCCTGCGAGGCGGTGTATTCTTCTGTTAAGGGCGCTGTAAATTCTTTTTCAAAAGCTCTGGCGAAGGAACTTGGTCCATCTAATATAAGAGTTAATGCCATTGCCTGCGGAGCTATTGAAACGGAAATGAATGATTTTTTGTCAAAAGATGAAAAAAATGAACTTATTGAAGAAATTCCTTTTATGCGTTTTGGCAAAGCTGAAGAAGTGGCAGAGGTTGCTTATTTTCTTTCATCAGAATATTCGACTTATATGTCGGGACAGGTTATTGCTATGGATGGAGCGTGGATATAGATTAGATTGATATAATTTTGTAGTTCACCAATAGGGCTATTGTTGTATTTTACTAATAAATAATATAAGTTTTTGTTTTTTTTGTGAGTTTTTGAGGAATACTGTTAAAAATATTTGGAGTAGATATATTTATTTGACATCTTTTGAGTATATATGTATAATATAACTATATATTAATTATTATGAGAGGTGTGTTATGGATATGGCTACTCCAAAATATGCCATTGTTCAAGAATGGATTAAAGGGGAAATTAATAAAGGAATGTATAAAAACGGTGAAAAAATGCTCTCCGAAAATGAATTGATGGAAAAATTTAATTTTAGCCGTCAAACTATAAGACTTGCCATAAGTAATCTTGAAAATCAAGGATATCTTGAAAAAATTAAAGGCAGTGGTACTTATGTCAGGATTAAGGGGAACAATTCCAATAAAGAAACACGAAATATTGGTGTTATAATTACGTATTTAGACGAATATAT
>CAOJPS010000249.1 GCA_948441255.1 uncultured Eubacteriaceae bacterium
GGGAATTTGAGCGGTTTATCTACGGCGAAATGGTGAAGAAGCTGGCGCAATTCCAAACCCTGACGGGCAAGCGGGAAAAGGTCAATCCCAAGCTCACCGCCTTAAATGTGGAGCTGGCCCGTGTGGAGGATGAAATTGAAAAGCTGTTAAATACCCTGACCGGGGCCAGCGCGGTTTTAATCTCCTACGCCAACACCAAGATTGAGGAATTGGACGCACAGCGGCAAACGCTGTCAAAGGAAATCGCGGCCCTGTCTGCGGAAACCATGTCGCCGGAACAGATCGAGCGGTTGTCGGTGTACCTGAACCGCTGGGAAGAGATTGACTTTGACGATAGGCGGCAGGTGGCTGACGGCCTTATTTCTCAAATCCGTGCCACGGGTGAATGTGTCGCTATTGAGTGGAAAATCTGACTTTCAACGATCCATCGCACTTGACTATGGGCTGTGTGCCCTTGTCAAGAGATGTAATCGGTATTTCATTATAGCTAAACAATAAAAGAATGAACAGCAATCCTTTAATAAAACCTGATATATTAAATAATTCTTTTATTGTTTCGCACTAAAAATTTTGTGAATTGCTATAATTGTGGAAATGTTGTATAATAGTTGTGGAAACACCGCACAAAAGATATTAAAAATAAATTTTTAATTTATCGGTATTTCCTTGTAAATGAAAAATTTATATCCGGAGGTTTTTTATGAACGATAAAGACGACGAGAAAATTGACAGTACATATAATGATAAAAGTGAAAATAATGATTTTATTTATGAGAAAATTAAGGAAAGGCGGAAAAAAAGAAAAAGGAAAAATAAGAGAAAAAGTATAATTAAAGCTTTACTTATTATTTTTTGTTTTATATGTGTTGCTTTTCTAACAGCAGCAGGCGTTTATTTTTTTATGGGATTTAATGCCTCAAAAAGCGCGGGGAATATAAATTCCTTTTTTGAGGAAAACTTTTTTAATAGAAGGGTTTATCTTGACGGAAATAAAAGTATTTGCTTTTTTGACCCAATATTTCAAAATGACGAAATTTATGTCGAATTATCCTTTATTACTTCTAATTTAAGCTATAATGCCTTATATGATTACGATAACAATATTTTAAGTATAGCGACTGATTTTGATAGAGTTAAAATTGTTAAAGACCAAAATTTTTATTTTGTAAACGGAGTCAAAACAGATTTTGGCAAGCCGCCTTTTTTATATTATGAAGACCAGATTTATCTTGCTGGAAGCATAATTGAGAATTTTTATGACGCCGATTTAATTTTTTCCTCTGAATATAAAACATTATGCGTTGAAAATACGCTGGAAGAAAGAACAATAGGCTTTGTAAACGGAAACGCTGATATTTTAAACGATGATTATAAAAGTTTTTCATTTTCTGACAATATGGGAAACAATATTGACGCCGCTGTTTTTAACGGTGATTCAGTATTGATATATTATGAAACCGACGGATTTGCTAAAATAAGAACAGATAAAGGAGTTGTTGGTTTTATTGAATCATCTCTTATCACTGACAGAAGCATCAAAGAATCTGTTGTTAAGGTAAAAAAAGAAGAAACGATTACAGAAGACAAAAAGACGGTTATTCTATTTGAACAGGTTACTAACACTGTCGCTAATGTTAATTCCACAAAAAAAGAAATTCCCGCAGGAGTTGATGTTTTAGTTCCCACGTGGTTTTCTTTTAACGATAACGGCGGAAAAACAAATGGCACAATAGTTTCTCTTGCCGACAAAAGATATGTTGATTACGTTCATACCAGCGGAAGAAAAGTTTGGGGGCTTATAACAGATAATTTTAAATCAGACATAAGCAGGGGCATTGTTAAGTCGTCTGTAGTGCGTGAAAATGTTGTCAATCAAATTGAAAGCCTTGTTAAACAATATAATCTTGATGGTATAAATATTGATTTTGAGAATGTTCCTAAAGATTCTATGAGAGAGTTTACACAATTTCTTAGAGAACTTTCCGCCTGCCTTAATAATCTGGGAGTTTCACTTTCTATTGACATATATATACCCCAGCCCTGGTCCTCTTATTATAATAGAAAAGAGTTTGGAGAAATTGTGGATTATTTTATTGTTATGGGATATGACCAGCATACCGATAATTCGGAAGAAAGCGGTTCTGTCGCTACAATTAAGTGGTCTGAGGATTCTATTTTATTAACTGAAGAAGAAGGCGTTCCCAAAGAAAAACTGATTCTCGCCATTCCCTTTTATACAAGGATATGGAAAGAAAACAGCGATGGAACTATTGAATCAACGGCTTGTTCTATGGCGGAAGGATATAAATTTATGACAGATAAGGGCGGTTCTTTTAAATGGCTTTCAGAGGATGGGCAAAATTACAGTGAAATTTTAAATAACGGCATTTTATATAAAACCTGGCTCGAAGACGAAAAAAGTGTTGAAGAAAGACTTAAACTTATTAAAAAATATGATATCGCTGGAGTTGCCGCCTGGAGAAGGGGCCTTGAAAAGCAGGAAGTATGGCCTATTATAAAAAACTATATGAAAGGGCAGTAGCGTTATGGGATATTGGAACAGCAGAGGACTTAGAGGAAGCGGTTTTGAGGAAAGCATTAACTATACCAACGATATCTACCGGCAAAATGGGTTAGGGCTTATTCAAAAAATTCCTACTCCCATTACTCCTGTTGAGATTCAAAAAGACACTGGAAGAATTTCTTTGGCATACTTTAACAGTAAAAGCACTGTTGACTATATAGGCGTTATTCAAGGGATTGGTGTATGTTTTGACGCAAAGGAAACAAACGCCAAAAATTTTCCAATTCAAAATATTCACGAACATCAGATTGAGTTTATGAGAGATTTTGAGAAACAGGGAGGAATTGCTTTTATTCTTGTATATTTCAGGTTTTTTGGAAGATACTTTTATTTACCCATTAGTGAGCTTATATTTTTTTGGGAAAGAGCCCAAAATGGAGGAAGAAAGTCTATCAAATTTGAGGAGTTTGAAAAAGGAATTGAGGTTTTTGCCAAAGACGGCGGAATTGTACACTATATTGAGGCAGTAGCTATATATTTAGAAAGAAAAGACAAAAGCCTTGAGGTTTCACCTCAAACTCCACAAACATAGTCAGTGCTTTTGGCAAAGCCAAAAGCCGGCTTACGCCGTCCGCACTTCTTTGCGGCACATATTAAAAAAAGTTTGACAAAAACTTTTATGCGAA
>CAOJPS010000250.1 GCA_948441255.1 uncultured Eubacteriaceae bacterium
TGTAAATTTCTGCGCCGGAGTATCATTATTTGTCCATAAATACGCATTGGCTGTATCCGAACCGCTATAATAATCGCCTATAATATCTATAACCTTTGACACATCAAGTTTACTAACAAGAGCATACGACCCCTCCGAGCCGTGTATAAACCATTTTTGAGAGTCTGTACCGTTGTCTTCCCAAAGCCATATATTGGTACCGTCAGTGGTTTCACCATTGCTTACATCAAGATTCAAATTATCTGAAAGAGACTTTATTATATAACTCCCATCAGATTGTCTTATAAAACTCCAAACTTGACTTAACTCTCCCAATGAAGGTTGTACATCGGCATTTTTATTATCATTCGTAAGAAGTCTGCCTGATGACGTCTGTTTGATTTTTGCGGTAAATGAATCTCCAAGATTTACACAGCTAATATTATTAGAAAGAGCTTTTCCAAAATAAAAATCTATATCTACATTCCCGCTTATACCGTTTACTTTGCCTGAGCTTGTCGCTTGCCACATTTCATAGTTTCCCGCATATGTACACGTTGAATTATACTGTGCAACCCATTTATGCCAGCTTGAGTTATTAAATACAGAACTTGTTAATTTAGACATCCACCAATATTTATTAGCATAAATACCAACTTCATATCCGGCGTTCTGTATAGTGTCACAAAAAGTTTTTGCTATATTTCCTATTTCTCCCGCGGATAATTTACTTTGAGTATTATCCTCTAAATCAAGATATATAGGAAAAGATAGCTTATATCCTTTTACTAATCTTAAAACGTGTTCCGCCTCGCTTCTTGCCTGAGATGTATTTAAGGCATAAGAATAAATATACACTCCAAAAGGAATATTTAATGAGGTACAAGCGTTGGCGTTAGCTGTCCATTGACTGTCGTCCTGACTGGTATAATTGTCCCCATAACCGCACCTTATTATTGCGTAATCAACATCTGTATTTTTAACCTGATTCCAATTTATAGTACCTTGATGTTTGCTTACATCAATGCCTTTCATAGTAGCGCCGTTAATAACCTGCCCCTGGTCGTTATAGCAAACTCCGCCTGACTTGCTCCACGCTCCCGCGCTTGCTAAATCAATATCATTATCTTTATTTTGTAATATGTTTTCACCGTCTGCATATCTCCAACTATTTTCTTTTAAATCTGTCTGTTCAGGTACATAGTCATTTGGTTTATAGTTTTCAGAAATACCTGCCAAATAAATTTTATCGTTATCATTTTGAGAATTAATACCTTCATAAGTAACATAGTCTTTTCCATCTGATGAATCTTCATTAATAATATCTAAAACATCTTCCGAAGATTTTATAGAACTGCCGGAAGTAGTAATTTCATCATCTGCAATTTTAAAATCATCAGTCTTATTAACTTCTTCCGCAAAGCTTAAAGTCACGTTTGAGATTATTATTATAAAAACCATGAGAAGTTTTAATATTTTTTTTAATCTTATCATAAAAATTCTCCTCTCTTTTAATGTAATGATATATATTTAACTACTTATTTTTTAATTCGACATATAAAATTTTTTTACAATATGTATAATTATTTTTTATCTTTTAATAAATTCAATATTTCTTCAGTATTTTTATTCATAACTGAAATATTTTCACAAAGAGTAATAAACGCCATAACAATAGCTATTGAGGCAAAACCAGCAATAAATCCAATCATGCCGCCAGCAAAAGTTCCTATAATTGCGGCGTCTTCATCTATAAATGAAAATGATGTATTCCCTGTTAAAGCCCCTGTTATCGTTATAATCCCCCATAATATATAACACATTTTTTTCAAATATTTTGTCCATATATTCCCATTGCTATTTTTTGGACTATAGTCAATACTTTGGACAGAAAAAGTTGAACCTCTATCATCCCGCCTGATGGCAAGAAGAGATATATACATTAGAACGCCAGAGCCTCATCCTCGACCTGTTGTGGTGTCTTATATCCAAGAGCGCTGTGACGGCGTTTGCGATTGTAGAAAGACTCTATATATTCAAAGATCGCCATTTTAGCCTCTTCAAATGTCTTGTAAGTTGTAGTATAGACTTCTTCCTTTTTTAATACAGAATGAAAAGATTCTATACATGCGTTATCATATGGATTGCCTTTTCTGCTAAAAGAGTGTTGTATACCATGAGTTCGCAAATATTTTTCAAATATGTCACTTGTATATTGACTTCCTAAATCACTATGCAAAATTATTCCATTAGTATTAGGTATATTTAAGCATGCGTTCTTCACAGCTTGTACGGCAAGCTCTGCGTTGATATTTTTGCCATATGCCCAGCCTATTATTTTACGGTCAAATAAATCCATAACCGATGCGAGATAAGTCCAGCCTTCTCTCTGTACATAAATATAAGTTATATCAGTTACTAACTTTTTAAATATAGTATCAGACTCAAAATTTCGATTAAAAATATTTGCTTTATCATCCGGAACTTTGCCTCGGTTTTTCTGGTATTGATATTTTCTTACAACAATACTTTTTATTCCTAAACATCTCATATGACGTTGTACTCTTTCAACAGAACAAAGGATATTTCGGTCATTAAGTTCTCTTTGAATTTTAACGGCTCCATAACGTTTCTTGAATTCCAAATATACTGAAAGAACTTGATTACTGAATTCAATATACTCTTGTTCTTTTTTAGAAGGTACATGCTTAATTGCCGCATAATATGTACTCCTTGGAAATCCAAGAACTTTACACATCTGCTTTACTGTATATTTATTAAGGTTAGACTGAATAAAGGACACATATTCAGTTATTGATTTCTGGCGAATATGGCAGTAGCTTTTTTTAATATTTCATTTTCAATTTCTAATTCTTTCATCTTTTTCTGAAGCTGCTTGTATTCTTTCAGAGAAATAGTTTCTGTTTCAGATATCTGTACTGGTGACAGGTTCTTAATCCAAGCAGAAATTGTGCCTTTAGGAACGCCATATTCGTTACTTAATTCTGTTATGCCTTTGCCAGCTTTAAAATGCAGATCGACAATCTGCTGTTTAAATTCTGGCGTATAAGATTTTTGATTTTTTGCCATAGCGTTGAACTCCTTTTTTTATAATTATAAATCGTTCAACATTTCGTGTCTATAGTTATATCATAGCACCATTTTCCAGTTTAACAATGCGGCAGAACGCTCTATCGGAACACGCACACCGT
>CAOJPS010000251.1 GCA_948441255.1 uncultured Eubacteriaceae bacterium
AGAGTTTGTTCCAAAATGTGATTTTAGTCCGCCTGCAAATCACTATTATTTGGTCTTGTTATATCAGCTTTTTTCTTGCTTTCTTTTGTTTCTTTGAAATTATCAATACTTTCAAAAAAATCTCTTATGTTCATATTGTTAGCTTTTAAATTATCACTCACTGTTCTTATAAAAAAATTTTCTCTTTTATCAGTGAGTTTTTTTAAATCTTTTCTTACTTTTTCGATTTTATCATCATAACTATCAATAGTTTCAATGATTTTTTCCCTGTTTTCTTCTTTCATTCAATTTATCACTTCTTTCTTAATCAGCCTCTTTTGAAAAGTCAAAAAACAATTCCGGGTTAAGAACATTTTTCTCAATATCAGATTTATCCGAAAAATCACAAGGCAGTTTATACATTTCAAGATGTATATAATCTTGTGTACTTTCGGGTATATCAAACTCGTTTTTTCCTATGTTATGATAGTTTGTAAATGTCGAGCAAGGAAATAATTTATCAGCGAAAATATCCTCGTTTTCGGTATCGTTGTCCATATCAGGAGTTTTATAATTTACTTCCATATTGCCTCCGACAATACCAAGTTTATCGCCTTGTTTAACAGCCTTTGATGATACGGTCGGTATATATGCCGCTTTTGAGCAGGATATTTTTACAAGATAGCCGTCTTTTGTAAAATCAAAATTATTACCATTATATGAAGTACAGATTGTATACTCAAAACCTCGCTTTTCCCTTTGTTTTACTTTACAAAGTCCCTTGATAGGAGAATAAATAATATCTCCCTCATCTGCCGATAAATCAACAGCGTAATGATATGCTGTTTTATTTGAAACACTTCCGTAAACATCAGTATGCTTATCTTCCGGTTTTTCCGGCGGAGTATATTCAAGTGCGACTTGCTTTACGAAATGTTTTGCTATTCTGTCTGAAATAACTTCATCAGCTTGCAGTTCAAGAGGGAAAATTAAATTGCCGATTGCTATATTGCCATATTTGTAAACATACTCATATTGCTCTTTCATTGAAGCGTTTTCCTTATCGTCAGAATCAAAACGAATCATATCATTTTCAATAATATAATTTACGCTGTATTTTCTGCCGAAATAGTAATAATCGTGAGAGCCGTCATTGGCATATGCTGTACTGTAAATAGGCGTTTCAAAATTGTATTTAGGGTCTTTGCCGGGTTCGGTATTCTTTATTACAATTTTATGATTGTATGTTAATTCGTGAAGTTCCTTCGCGCAGCTTTTAAGCTGATATTCTCCCACGAAACCCACAAGACTCGCAAACCAGCCTAAATTTTCATTTTTTACTTGAAGATAGGCAAGCATAGCACGATAATCGTCCGTAGTCCAGCGGTATAACTCAAGCATTTCATCACAAGAAGAAAATTCCATATTAAAACCTTTATATGTTGGTTTTCTTTCAGAACCGTCACTTTTTTTGCTGAGAGTAACCATACAATTTACTTCACTGTCAGATGGGTTGCCGCTCAAATTATCATCATTTGGAACATCAACGGCAAGCAGATAATGATATTTATATGATTTTGAGGAATTATCGTTTTGTCTTTCAATGTCAACATTTGTTTTACCTTTGCCATACCAATTATTTTGCTGATTGTAATCAAGTTCGGCAACATACTTAATTATTTGCGTAGTGTCCAAATCTGTACTCGTCTGCCAGGTAATACTGCTTATTATAGCTACGACTGCGGCACAGATAACAATTATAATAAGCAAAGGAAGAAACAATATAAAAAGTTTCGCCGCAATAGCCGATACCGCTGAAGCTGCAATACTTACCATTTGTTTTGCGGCTTGCTTTACCGATTTTTTTTGCTGTACCTTTTTTAACGCTTTCTTTTTTTGACGTTTACGCATTTTTTCTTTAAAATTTTTTGCGGCGGATTTTATATTCTTTGGAGTATTTTTTATTGCTTTGCCTGTGCCGATAATACCTTTTGCGGCTTTACTTCCTGTATTTATTGCCGCTCTTGTGCCTCTTTTCGCTGTCATTGCTTTATCAGCTGTTTTTATTGTATCATCAACCGCTTTAAAAGCTAAATCATTTTCGCCGGCTTCTTCAATATTGGATTTAATGCTTTTCATAATGGAAGAACCGCCAATTTTTATAGCTTTTTTAGCGGAGCTGTTTGCCTGTTTCACAATACCTTTAAACTGATTTTTCAATTCACCTTTTATGTTAAGATTTTTTGCTTTCAGCATTATTTGAGCCTTGTTGTAAACAGTTTTTCGCTTATTTCCTTTTGTTATTTTTGGCGATATTTCGGTCTTTTCCGGTTTTAAAATCTTAGCGGCGGTCATTACGGCTGATGTTGATATAACAGCGTTTCGCAAAGCCTTATCTTCTGAATTTTCAGCCTGTTTTTTAACGCTTTCTTTTATAGCTTTTCCGCCAAAAGAAACAAGAGTTTCTTTATTTCCTTTGGTTATTTTCCTGCCGTTTTCAGAAGAAACTTTTGCTTTTATTGGTATTGAATTTTCGTTTTTTACAATATCATTATGAGAAAAATTCTGCTTTACTGTTTGTGCTGTCTTGGAATTTTCATCATTATACTTAAACGCTTGATTTTTTTCAGAATTGATAATATTCTTTTCAGACATATTTTTTATAATGTCTTTGTGGGCAATTTCCGATAATTTCGACCTTTTGTTATTTTTAAAATCAGTCTTATCTGATAAATATTCCTTTGTAGTGTATGAAAAAGCAGAATCTTGGTCTTTTGGGAGAATGTCAACTTTAAGCCGCTTTTCTTCAATTATTACAGTATCATCTTTTGAAGTTACTAATTCCGCTTTTTCTTCTAAATACTTAAATGCTTTATTTTTTTTGGAATCAGTATTAACAGGCTTTTTGGACATTTTCTTTACTGTATTTTTATGGACAGTTTCCGATAATTTTGGCTTGTTGTTGCTTTTGTCCGAATTATCATTTACAAAAGTTTTATTGTTTTCGTTTGTATTCTTTACAGCACTTCGAGCATTATCTTTAACAAGTCCTTTATCAAAACTTTTTATAACGCTTTCCGCTTTTTTATTTTCAGATTTTACAACATCATAAGCAAAATTTTCTTTATAATCAAAGGCTTTATTTTCAA
>CAOJPS010000252.1 GCA_948441255.1 uncultured Eubacteriaceae bacterium
ACCACCTTGAGAAACTTATGGACTTTTTTTATTTTCTGTCGAACTCACGTTATTTAACTGATTGATTAAGGGAAATACCGTGTAATTCAAAAAGTAAAAACAATTTTTTAAAAAAATGTTTTTATTATACTTTGAAGTTATTAATGTTAGGCTTAATGTTAAAAAAGAGCTATGAAAAAATTATTTTTCATAGCTCTTTTTTGTTGGTTTTTAATATAAAAAAACGGAGAGTTAGGGATTCGAACCCTAGGTCCTACGCAAATAGAACACGAAATTTCGAGTTTCGCACCTTAAGCCGCTCGGTCAACTCTCCTCAATAATCAAACTACTTGTATATTATAGCATATTTTTAAAAATAAGAAAAGAGTTTTTTTTATTTATTAGAAAAATTTTTAAATATAAAAGTTCCATATCTTATTTTCGTGAAAGCTTTACATTGACTTCGGGTCTAATGTTTTTTCCATTAATCTCTCCATTCTTTACATAATGACAAATTCCATATTATTTATTTTGTTAATTCCTCCATATTAATATCAAAAAAATTCGCAAAAGCCTTTAATTCAATATCAGTTACAAATCTTTTTCCTGACTCAATTCTTTGTATAGCGTTTTTATCTATATCAATGCCATTAATCTGCATTTTTTCAGCAAGTATACGTTGTGATATTTTTTTCTGTTTTCTCAATATTGCTATATTTTTTCCACATATATTATTTCTTCCGTCATTTGTTTTATTTATAAACATAAAAATTCTCTCCTATATGACATTTAATACTTGTCAATAGATATATTTTATGCAATAATAAACAAAAGATGACATCTAGTAAATGTCAAAATAAAATTTGGAGGATAAAATGTTAAATTGTTGTTTTACGGGTTTGCGACCACAAAAACTAAATTTTAAGGAGGACAGTGAAAGGTATAACATTATTATGTCAAAATGTGAAAAATATATAATACAGCTTATTAAACGGTATAATGTTACAAATTTTACATCGGGTATGGCTTTGGGCTGGGATATTTGGTGTGCTGAAGAGATATTGAAACTTAGAGATATATATTCGAACATATCCTTAGAATGTGCGATTCCTTGTTCAGAACAAGATAAGTATTGGAGTGAATCAGACAAACGCAGATATGCGGAAATATTATTAAAAGCCGATAAGGTTATACGGCTGCAAGAAAAATATACTTCTGATTGTATGATAAAAAGGAATCGGTATATGGTTGATAAATGTTTATATGTACTTGCTCTTTGGGACAGGCAGAATGGAGGAACTGCAAATACGATAAAATATGCTTTAGAAAAGGAACGTAGAATTATTATAATCAATCCTGTTACTATTAAAGTATCGGCTAATAAAAAATAAAAAAGGTATTTCTTATACCAAAAAAATACCTTTAAATTTGTATATAAATTTGTTAGTTACGTGTTAGCTACCCGTTTAAAAACGAGCTGATTTTAATAAAATTCAAACAGACAAAAACCCCGAAAGTATAAGATTTTCGGGGTTTGATAATACATAATATTTGTATAAAATTATCTCTTTGAAAACTGAGGCGCACGTCTTGCCGCTTTCAGACCATATTTCTTTCTTTCTTTCATTCTTGGGTCACGAGTAAGGAAACCTTCTTTTTTAAGAACGCTTCTGAAATCCTCGTCAGCTTCAAGGAGTGCTCTTGAGATACCGTGTCTTATAGCACCAGCCTGACCAGTTGTACCTCCGCCATATACATTAACTTTAACGTCAAATTTATCTAAAACACCGCTTACCTCAAGAGGTTGTCTTACAATAAGCTTTAATGTGTCAAGACCAAAATAATCGTCTATATCTCTTTTATTTATAGTGATTTTTCCATTCCCCGGAATTAAATAAACCCTTGCTACAGAACTTTTTCTTCTTCCTGTACCATAATATCTTGCTGATGACATTTATAATAACCTCCCATTCAAATCAATTAATATTTAATTTCCAATACTTCCGGAGACTGAGCTTGATGTTTGTGTTCTCCGCCTGCGTAAACAAAAAGTTTTTTAAGCATATTTCTGCCAAGGGTATTTTTAGGAAGCATACCTTTAATCGCGAGCCTAATAACTTCTTCAGGTTTTTTATCCATCATTTCTTTTAATGTGGTTTCTTTAAAGCCGCCAACATAAGCAGAATGTTTTCTATATAATTTTTGGTCAAGTTTTTTTCCTGTTACTTTGATTTTTTCGGCATTAATTATAATAACATTATCCCCTGTATCAATAAAAGGTGTATAAATAGGTTTGTTTTTGCCTCTTAAAATTGAAGCTACCTCTGATGCCAAACGACCTAAAGTTAAATCAGCAGCGTCAACAACAAACCATTTTCTTTTAATTTCCGCTGTTTTGGCAATATATGTTGTTCTCATTTTAAAAACTACCTCCTGTGTGCAATTTTAATACAATACCGTTTCATCTATATATTCAAAACCCGGGGCTAACGGATTTCAAAGTGGCAATTAAACAAGGATAATTATACTTCAAAAAAAAACTCTTGTCAAGCAAAATATAACAAAAACGTTATAATACCGCAAATTTTATTAAACTATTTGTTTTACTGATTTTTTCTATTGATAAAAATTAAAAAAAGTGTTAAAATTATTTCAGGGAAACCTTTGTTTTCCAAAATTAAAATGCAAGTAGGTGGTATTATGGCAACTTTTAAAACTCCTGATGAATTAAGAGCGTGGTCAAGAAGTTTCTATAATAAATCAAGTATAATTAAAAGAGGCTTTTATAATTACATATCTCCTGATGATGAAAAAGACGAACAAACTGTACAAGAGAAAAACAATCTTTCAGATTCTGAAATTGACCCAAGTGATATGGCTAGCAGTATTATTGCTAAAGGGAATGCTTCTAGTGCTAATATTTCAGAACTTTTTTCTCTTGATTCGTCAACCATAGAAGAAATGAATTCTAAATTTCCGACAACAGAGGAACAAATTTTACAAGCAAATAAAGAATCTACTGTTTTAAGAAAATAAAAATTCGTGTCATAATAAAGGGAAAAAGCTTCCTTAATTTCATACAATAAG
>CAOJPS010000253.1 GCA_948441255.1 uncultured Eubacteriaceae bacterium
CACTGGAACAGCTAAAATCATTCCCAATAATCCAAAAAGCTCCGCCGATATAGTCAGCGCTATAATAACAAGAACAGGACTTAATTTAACGCTTTCCCCAACAACCTTAGGACCTATAACAACTCCATCCAATTGCTGTAAAATAATAATAATAATAGCGGCATAAAGAGCTTTAATAGGTGTTCCGCTCAATAAAGTAACAGCAATAGCTAAAACAAAAGCGATAAAAGCGCCAAAATAAGGAATTATATTAGCAAATCCCGATACAATACCTATAATAACGGCAAAATCAACGTCAATAATCAACAGTCCCACACTTATAAGAACCGACATAATAGAAGCATCAATAACCTGCCCTCTTATATAGCCTGAAAAAACAGCGTCAATATCACTCAAAACATTTTTAAGACTATTATTAAATTTATGAGGAAGAAAAGCGTTTCCAACCTCATTAAATTTATGTTTTATAGCTTCTTTATCACGCATAAAATAGAAAGAAATAACAAGACCTATCAAAATATTCAAAAATCCGCTTCCAAATGAATAGATAAACCCAACAATACCATTAGCTATATTAGAAATAAATTCCGTAAACTCATTTGTAAAAGAATTAATATACTGTTCAGCATACTCAAATACACCATATTCTTTCAAAACTTCCTGCAATTTAGCATAGGTATTTGAAAAGTCAGCAAAAGAATTATTTACAAAAGCGATAATACTTTCAGCCATATTATCTCCGCCGCTTTCGCTTATTTTGCTCACAAGAAAACTAAGCCCAATATATAGAACAAGTATAATTATTAAAAAAGTAATTGTAGTTCCAGCTGTTCTTTTTTTATAAATTATTTTGCTTTCATCTTTATTTTCTTTTTTTCTCTTTTTTATACGAGATTTAATTATATGACTCCTAATATTTTCATTTTTTTTAATTTTGGGCAGAATATATTTTTGAGAAATAATATCATATTTATATTGAAAAAAGTCAACAATAGGGTCAAAAACATAAGCGACTATAAAAGCGATAACAAGAACAGCGCAAACAGAAAATAACCAGTCAAAAAAAACACCTATTCCATCAAATATTTCACCTAAATTTGTAATTGTATACGCAACAAAATCAACGCACAATTTAAGAGCATATATGAGAATTACAGCAACAACAATGTGAAACGCAATTTTAATATAATTTTTATCCCAAGGAAGTTTCATAAAATCACCCATACCTTTATCTATAAATTAAGGAAACGCCGGTTAATACAGCGTTTCCTAAAAGTTCTAATTTCTAAAATCAAATTTTTTTAAGAATTTCAATTAAAAATATCCAACATCTCTCAATTGAGGAAATACTAGCCCTTTCAGCAGGCGTATGAATATCAAATAAATCAGGACCAAAAGAAATCATATCCAAATCAGGCATTTTTTTAGCAAATATACCACATTCAAGACCAGCGTGAACAATTTCTTCCTCCGCTTTTTTATTAAACAATCTTTCATAAGTTTCAACGCAAAGTTTTTTAATCTTGGAATCACTGTTATATTCCCATGCGGGATAATCTCCAATAGAAGAAACATAAGCTCCCGCAAGTTCAGAAACAGCTTTAATTTTATCAAAAATAAAATATTTTTTTGAAATAACAGCGCTTCTTACAGCACATACAAAAGTAACCTCATCATTGTCTGTCTTAACAGCGCCAATATTATTAGAACTCTCAACAAGACCGTTAACTTCTGAACTAACAGTCTGAACACCATTCGGCAGCAGCATTTCAATTGCGATAACCTTTTTAAAGGTATCTTTTGAAAAACATCTAACCTGCTTTTCAACCTCATTAATTTCTATTTCAATATTGCCGTCTGTATTTTTAAACTCACTTTTAAAAACCTCATTAACTTCCGCTGTCGTTTTTTAAAAATATTTTTAAATTTAATTTTAAAAATAAATAATAAATTATGATTATATAAGTATAGCATTATCTTTAATTCCACCTGAAATATAGTTCAAATTAATATCAAATTTTTCAGAAAGCGAATGTAAAAATCTTGCCATAAGAACATTTGCATTGGCCCTTCCCTTATCAATATCAATTCCTGAATGACCGCCTATTAAACCTTTTAACATAACAGCATAAGAAGTAAAACTTTCATCTTGATTCTCATAAACAATAGGCAAATGAGTATGCGTTTTAATACCTCCCGCACAGCCTCCAGTAAAAACGCCTTCTTTTTCAGAATCAATATTTAAAAGAATTTTTCCTGTAATCAGACTTTCCTCAATAGCCGCCGCTCCACACATTCCAACTTCCTCATCAGTAGTAAAAATCACTTCCAAAGGAGGGTGTTCTATGCTGTTATCATCAAGCAAAGCAAGTCCCATAGCGACAGCGATACCATTATCAGCGCCTAACGTTGTACCATTTGCTTTTATAAAATCACCATCATATATAAGCTCAATAGGGTCATTAAGAAAATCGTGAACAACATCTTTATTTTTTTCACAAACCATATCAAGATGACCTTGAATAATAATCCCTGGAAAATCCTCATAACCTTTTGACGGCTGTTTTTTTACAATAACATTAAATGCCTCATCCTGTATCACCCAAAGCCCTCGTTTTTTAGCGAAATTAACAATATAATCGCTTATTTGTTTTTCATTTCCTGAGCCTCTTGGAATTTTACTTATTTCCTCAAAATAACGCAAAACACTTGAACATCTCAAATTCGCAAAGTCTTTCATATTCAAAAGCCTCCAAAATCAATTTATTTTATAAAAAACCGATTTATCAACACAATCCGTTTGTAAATTATAATACGCAAAAAATCAATTTTTAAAACTATGAATAGGCGCTGGAATTCTTCCGCCTCTTTTAATAAAAGCCTCACAGCTATATTTATTAACAGGCATAATAGGTGCGTATCCCAAAAGCCCGCCAAATTCAACAGTATCTCCAACTTCTTTTCCTATAACAGGAATAATTCTGACAGCCGTTGTTTTATTATTAATCATACCAATAGCCATTTCATCAGCAATAATACCAGAAATCGTTTCAGACGGT
>CAOJPS010000254.1 GCA_948441255.1 uncultured Eubacteriaceae bacterium
ACTTGAGGTATACGGAAACAAGAAAACGTCAGAATTTATAAAGCTTTTTACGGAAAGAATGGACGGCGCCATTAATTGCAGGGATATTTTGGGAAAGGATATATCAAAACCTAAAGAAATGGCGGATATTCGTAAGGAAGGATTGATTTTGCTTAAATGCCCCAAAGCGCTTGATGTAAGTATAGAAATATTGGAGGAAATGCTTGATGAGTATCTTAAAAATGTTAGGGAAAGCAGCATAAACCTGGATGATATACCTGAAAATGATGAAATTAGGAGTATGTTAAAAACTGTTGGCAGGCTTCATAATTTTAGAAAGAACGTTAATAATCTTTTATTCTCATCTTCGAGAGATATAGGTTTTATACAATTTGATGTTCGTAAGTTTAAAATTGTAAATGATTTATATGGTGAAAAGTTTGGAGATGAAATTTTAGATTTTATTATGACTCAATTAAAACAAATTTGTACAAAGGAACAGTTCTTTATAAATCTTCGAAGTGATGTTTTTATGATAGTTACGGAATATGATGAAGAAAAAGAACTTGTTGAACTTATAAATAAAATAGATGAGAAAATAAGTTATTTTAAAAATATAAAACTTCAGATGTCTTATGGTGTTTATACTGTTGAGGACAAGAATATGGAACTTAGGCAGATGGAAGATAGGGCGGCTATGGCTAGAAAGGCTGCTAAAAATAACATATTGACTAATACTTTATTTTATAGGGAACAGTTTAAGGAGTTACTGTATAATAGAAAATTTATTGAGGAAAATATGCAGTCAGCTATTACGGAAAGACAATTTATAATGTATCTTCAGCCAAAATATAGTATAGCTAAAAATGAGATTATAGGCGCTGAAGCTCTTGTTAGATGGAGGCACCCTGAAAGAGGAATGATTTATCCTGACCAGTTTATTCCTATTATTGAGGAAAATGGGTTTATTAAAAAGGTGGATTACTATATATGGGCGGAGGCTTGCCGTTTTATTAAAAAGTGTGAAAATGTTGGAATAATGTCGTGCCCAATTTCGGTAAATGTATCAAGAATTCATTTGAGGGACAATGAGTGCGTTGAGGTTCTTTCTAATATGATAAAGAATAATAACATTCCTAAAGCTCTGCTGGAATTGGAGATAACAGAAACAGCTGATGACCAACAGATTAGTATGAAAGTGCTGCAGCTTAAAGAAGAAGGTTTTACTCTTTTGATGGACGATTTTGGAAGCGGATATTCTTCGCTAAATATTCTTCTGGAAACGCCTTTTGATGTTATAAAGCTTGACAAGAAATTTATGGAAAATATGATATTGTCAAGCAAAGGCAGGCTTATATTGGAACAAGTGGTTTCAATGGCTAATAAGTTGGAACTTGGGCTTTTGGCGGAAGGCGTTGAAACAAAAGAACAGATAGAATTGCTGCAAAGTATTGGCTGTGACCAAGTGCAGGGATATTACTATTCTAAACCTATGCCGGAAGAAGAATTTTTTGAACTTTTGAAAAAGCAAAATTCAACTATAACAAAACAATAAAAATTTTGTAAGTTTCTATAAAAATATCGTACTAGGTTTTATATATAGTCAACAAATTTAAAAATAAACAAGTTTGTTGACTATAACTGACCTGTGCGATTTTTTTATTTGATTTTTAGCATTTTTCTATATATTACAACTGGAATATATATTTTATTATGATATACTTATATATAAGGAACGCTGAAAAATTGCGGAGAGTTTTTTTGATTGATGAAATTTTTGGAAAATAACAACTTGAAAGGACAAATGAAAATGCTTAAAAATAATTATAGAAATTTTTGGGAATATTACATAAGAAATATATCTCCGAAACTTGAACAGATAGACATATTGTTAAAAACAAAAAGTTATAATATTCCCATTGAAACAGTTTCATTACTTTTAAATATTAGTCGAAGAGAAGTTGCGGAAATAATGGATAAACAAAATATAATTTGTATAACAAGTGAGAATTTTTTGTCAGTTATGTTAAATGGTACAAGCTATATTTGCGATATACTGAGAAAAGAACTGAAAAAAAACTTTCCTCAAAAATATTCCCCAGAAGATGTGGCATATATTTATAATATAAACTATAACGAAATAAAAAAAGCTTTTGATTTCTTGAATACAAAAAAAATATCGTCAAAGTCTTTGAAAGCGATTTTTATACAAATTACTTATATATAAGACCTTTGCGGACAGTTTCTTTACAATCTTCGCCTTTTAATGTTTTTAAAATTTCTAGGGCAAAGTCGATAGAAGTTCCAGGACCTTTTGATGTTATAATGTTTCTGTCATGGACTACGTTGTTATCAATAATTTCAGCGCCTTTAAGATATTTTTCGAATCCTGGATAACAAGTGGATTTATATCCTTCTAGTATTCCATTAATTCCTAAAATATGGGGAGCGGCACAAATGGCGGAAATATTTTTATTATTTTTTGAAAAGTGTTTGAGAATTTCAATTATGTTTTCATTATTTTTTAAATTTTCCGTTCCGGCTCCCCCGCCTGGTAAAATAATCATTTTTCCATTAAGCGCTATGTCTTTATCAAATGGCATATCGGCGGATACTTTTATTCCGCTTTTTCCTGTTACATAAATTGTGTTGTTAATCGACATTGTTGATATATCGACATTTCCTCTCCTTAATATGTCAACAACAGAAAGTGCCTCTATTTCCTCAAATCCATCAGCTAAAAATAAAATAACTTTTTCCATTTAAAAATCGTCCTTTCTTAAAAAAATATTGAAAATATTATTAGGGCAATACCGCACAATTATGATTTCACAGATTTTGCCGATATTTTCCATTACTGTGTTAAAGTTTCTTGTTCAGCACTTTCGCTTACAACGAAAGCCAACTTACGGTTGGCGGATATATCTTTCCGTGCACCCATAGGCTCCGACTATGTGTACACCGCGAAGAAAAACGCGGACGGCGAAGCCGGCTTTCGCGCAGCGAAAGTGTTTGACCAGTACACCGCGAAGAAAAACGCGGACGGCGAAGCCGGC
>CAOJPS010000255.1 GCA_948441255.1 uncultured Eubacteriaceae bacterium
GGCAAACAATCCAAGCAAAGCCGCAAGAATGGGATTATGATAAAAAATCATACCGACAATAAAAATAATACAATAAGCAAAAATAATGTTAATGATATTTTCTTTTTTGCTCATTATATAAACGTTATAGTCGATAATTCCCGCTTGCTGCTGTTCCCATTGTATTTTTCGCAGTTCCTTTTCAGCTTTTTTATCTTTTTTCTTTTTAGCCATATTAACATTCCTTTCATACTTTATCCGATAACCCCGCCATTTTAAATTTAAACGTATTTATCATAGGATTTTCTGTTCTTCTCAAATCGCCTATTATTTTCTTATTTTCATCCTCACCAAATTCAACAAATTTAAATAGCGGATTCATTTTTATTTCACCCTTTTCATAGTTCAAAACTTCGCTTATCTCAACAGTTCTTCTTGACTTGTCTCTTAATCTTGAAAGCTGTATAATAATGTCAACAGCCGATGCCATTTGATGCCTTATCGCGTCAAGCGGCATATTTGCTCCCGTTAAAACCATTGTTTCAAGACGGCTTAACATATCGGCGGTAGAATTCGCGTGACCTGTGGAAAGTGAGCCATCGTGACCTGTATTCATTGCCTGAAGCATATCTAAAGCCTCCGCTCCTCTGACTTCTCCCACAACAATACGTTCAGGTCTCATTCTTAAAGAAGATTTTATAAGGTCACGCATAGTTATTTCACCTTTTCCATCGGTGTTTGCGTTTCTTGTTTCCATTCTCACAAGATTTTCAACACCCTTTATTTGCAGTTCCGCTGAATCCTCAATTGTAATAATTCTTTCATCTTTCGGTATGAAATTAGATAATGCGTTTAAAAAAGTTGTTTTTCCGGAACCTGTACCACCACTTATAAAAATGTTGTATTTTGCTTTAACCATACGTTCAAGAAGTTCCGCAACCTCTGGCGTTATTGATTTATAAGCGATAAGCTGAGAAATAGTCATAGGATTTTCGGGAAATTTTCTTATTGTTACTGTAGGTCCATCAAGGGCAATAGGAGGAAGTACAACATTTACCCTCGAACCGTCTTTAAGCCTTGCGTCAACAATAGGAGATGATTCATTAACTATTCTGTTTACTTTTGACACAATATTTTGTATGACATTTTCAAGGCTTGCCGTACTTGAAAATGTATTTTCCACCCTATACAGCCTTCCTGATTTTTCAATAAAAATATTATCAGGACCATTAATCATAATTTCCGTTATAGATGGGTCATCAACTAAAGGCTGAAGCGCGTCTAATCCTCTCATAGAATTAAACACATTGTTAAAAAGGTCTTTTTTTTCAGCAATAGTAAGATAATCTTCAAGGGATTTTTCAGTAATTACCTTATAAATAATTTCCTTGATTTCATCATCATCAATATCTCTTGTTAAATCCATAAGTTCAGCAACTTTAGATTTTATTTCATAAATCAAATCGTTGGTATTCTCCAACATAAAAATCCCTCAATTCTATAACTGTCTTATAATAGGCTCTAAATCGTTAAATCCAATATTATGATTTCTTAATGCGGTTTGTATATTTTTATAATTTTCGTTATACGGAATTTTCAAAATTTCATCATCAGAAAAACCTTTGTCTGACATATTTTCAACAAATATTGTATTAATTAAAATAGATTCCTCATATTTAAGTTTTATCATTTCATTTTTAAATAAAGTAACCTTCTGCTTTGAAAGTTCATTATTCAAATATGGAAATATAACTTTTCTACACCTTTTTAAAATTTCAAATACCCGTTTATTAAACTCTCCTACAAAGTCAATTATTACATAATCAAATTCTTTTAACCCTTCCGCCGCGTAAATAATATCCATAATTTCCTCATCTATCATTTGAGCGTACTCGGTACAGCTTTCAGCAGGATTTATATAATAAATTTTGCTTGCCTGATCCTGAACCGCATTTGATAAGATTTTTGCTGGAATATTTTTTTTATTGGTTTTTGCCGCAAAAAAGACATCAGTCATATTATTTATTCCATCATTATTAAAAATACCTGCCATCGAAGAAACCCGTTCAAAGTTCAGATACAGCACTTTTGCCCTACTCAAAGAAAGATTTTTCGCAAGAAGTATTGATAATGTTGTTTTGCCGCTTCCTCCTACAGGCGAATAAACAGCAATAATCTTTTTTTCTTTGTTATCAGAAAATATAAAGCTACTGTCGCCTGTTTTTTCAGAATATGTAAATAAAATATCATTTACAAATTTATCAAGTTTCTGATATTTTTTTATAGAAGCATACTCGTCTGTCGTCGTTTCAGAAGTTTCAGTTATCAATATCTTTACCGCACTACTCTCAAAAAATTTTATCTGGCTTATATACTCGTCTGAAAAAAGAATAATATCCTGTTTTGTATTCCCTATAAATTCTTTAAATTTTTCAAAATCTGTAAAAAATAAAACTGTAAAATTATTTGTTTTATTTATAAGATAACTTGATATTTTCTCCAAAAATATTTTGTCACTGTCTAAAATAATAATATTTAATTTTGCCATAAAACTCCTCCCGCAATAATCATATAAATTTTACATATTGCTATTGGCATACATAAAAACACATTTTTTTAAAATAATATTAATATATTATTTTTGCTTTAATATCAATTTCGTAAAATATCACATTTTACGAACGACTAATAAAATATTCCTAAACTTAAAGCAAAATTACACATTTATGACGGAAAATTTGACGGTTTAAAATTTTAGGCTGCAAATAACTCATTCATATGCTTTCTCTTTGTTTCAACAGAAGAATGAACATATAAAGAAAGCGTAATATTTACGCTTGAATGTCCAAGAATTTCACTTAAACCCTTTATATCAAAGTTTGAGCTTGCCCACTTAGATGCCATAGTATGACGTAAAATATGAAATTTTACTCTTCTTATTCCGCATTTTTTCAAAATACAAGCAAATTTCTTCTGTACTGTTCTAGATCGGAAGAGCACACGTCTGAACTCCAGTCACAAGTCCAAATCTCGTAT
>CAOJPS010000256.1 GCA_948441255.1 uncultured Eubacteriaceae bacterium
GGGAAATCCGCCGAAAAAGCCTAGGCCAGCAGAGAGCAAGGGTATTTTCCCGTAACTATCCCCCCAGGGCCTAGGGAGCCGCTAGGGGCCGTTCATGGGCTAGGCAGGGTGTAACCCTAGGCGCAAGTGACAAGGTCGTTACAAGGGCTTAAAATGGCGGCTAGGCGTATTAGGTGGCTACTGCGGCAAGTTGCGGTAAAAAAATTTTTGTAGTATAATATAATTAGAAAATGAAGATAGAACAATAGAGTATTGGAAGTAAAGATACTTCTTTTTTGTGAGATTAGACAAGTAGCAAGTCAAGGGGAAATAATTGGGGTTTGTGGGTTACTCCGTTTCGTTTCTGCTATCTTGCTACTTGTTTAATCTTATAAGAAAGGAGTAACCCACAAATGCGAAATAACCCACACCATATTTATCCATCTCCAGATGAAATATTGAAAGGTAAAAATATAGATACTAAACTAATTGAAAAAGCAATAGATGAATATGATATTAAAGTATGGAAAGGATTGAAAGATACAAAAGGTTCATACAATTTAAGAAGACGACTTTATAATTCATCCTATATTATCAGAGATTTATTATGGGCAAACTATTCGATATATTCTGATAAGGAACTAAAATATATATCAGAATTTTATGCAGTAGCTATTATGGATAATAAAGCGGCACAAAAAGAATTAGAACAACGAAAATATGAACTATGGTATAAAGTAGATGAAAAGAGAAATTCGGAATTTTGGAGATTAAAAAGTATCATAAAGTATCTATCTCCTATGGAAATAATCAATCGTAAAGAGGAGCTAAATCCAATAATTAGATAGTGTTTTAACTTTCTACGTGGAGGGAGAGGTGCAGATGGTAAATATAAAAGTGATATAGAGTTTAACAAAGTATGGAAACGAGCACATAAAATTTGTATAATATTATTAAAATATATTCCATTAGATGGAATTTTACCAATTGATTTATATTTTCCTGGTGAGTATTACGCTATATTAACATATGGAAATAAAGATGATAATTATAAGATTGACATAGAATTGGAAAAAATAGAAAATGAAAAGAAAAGATTAGAACAAAATAAAAAGTCAAAAGAATATAAAAATAGCGGCAAACAAAGCAAAAGTGCTTTTAATATATACGGAAGACAACAAAGAATAAAAACAATTCCAGAAATACATAAAGATTACAAATATAATAAAGTACAGCAAATAAATATATCAACGGAAAATTTAGCACAGCAACAATTAGCATTTTTTGGCCTTCCTATTCATACAGAACATGAATATAATAATGTTGATAATGTATTAGTTAAAAATACAGTATTTAGGGGAAAGACTATCACAATAAATACTAAAGCAACAGGAAACAAGGAGCATACTTATATTTTTTATGATAATAAAGAATATAAGTTTGATGATTTTTTAATTGCTATGTACCCTGATAAAAGAGTAAATAAGAGTGTTGTATATTTTCAAAATACAATAGCTAATCTATTAAAGGTAGGTCCAACATAGCGCATAAAAATAAAGTATGATATATTAGCCTACCATTTTAGATTGCCGATTATTAACGATGAAGATAAGAACGATTTATATAGATTTCTTTGTAAATACTATGATGATGATACAATATAGAAATATTATCGGCGTTTTAGGTGGGATAATGGGATAGAAAAAATGGTTGCTTTTGGTGCTGATTTAGAAATATCAGGAAAAGTAGATGGAGCAATAGAGGGGTTTTGGTGCTATGAGTATAGATTAGAAAACGGCAAAGCCATTCTTACTGGTATTGATACAAGTTTAGATTTGTGGTTAACTGGTGTAAAAGCGTCTATTTGTTCTGCATTTGCTACTTATCAAGTAACAAATACAATACCTAACAGTAAACAAATAGAAGAAATAAAAAATATTGGCTTAATATCTTTGTATTATCAGAAAGGAAAGCGTCTAGCACTTCCAGATATACAAATAGGAAGACCAATAAAAGAAGTAATAGATACTTGTATATATACCGTATGCAGAAAAATGAAGGATAAAAAATCACTAGATATTTTTGATATTGTTGATAAATGTTTTAGTTCCTTGTCAATACAGAATTATAAAAGCGAAAGTTATCAATTTACTGTTAATTTTGAAAAAGATATAATGATTGTAGATACTAAATCAGCCACAAGAGCGCAACAGGCTATTGAGAAAGCCTATGCAATAGCCGCCGAACGGCTAACAGATTTGAAAGCTGGTGATAAGGTAACAACGAAACAATTAAGGGATAGAGGATATACAAATACAGATGGACGGGCAATAAATACCCTTGTAGAATATGGGATATTGCAAAAGGGCGTTTTGCGTGGTAGCTATATCATGCTAAAGGACTTCTAACCGCCGCCGCCGTTTTCCGTGTTTCTACTGTCGCTAAACTGTTACGGGCAAGCCTAGTAATAATAATATAATATACTAGGTCAGCCCATAACAGTTTAGCGACAGGAATACTTGAATAAAAGGAAATAGGCCGCTTAAATGGGGCTATGCGGCTACAATGGTATTAAAAGCCCTAGAAAATGAAAGGAGATGTAACAATGTTACATGATTTTATGCACATTATGGCCTATATTGCCAAACATCCAGAAGAAAGAGAGTGTTTATCATGCTATTTATATAGAAAATAGCATGAAGATGTGAATTTTCAAACAGATTTTAGAAAAAATGAAGATAATATTGATAAATAGGGCAAGAAAATAGCAGATAAACTAGAGAAAAGCATACAAAAGGCATTAGATAAAAAGAAATAATAGAGATATAACGCTGTTAAACAGAGGGCGGAAAATTTGCTTGTTCCGCACGTCTACGTTTTTTCTTCAAATTCTGCGGAACAATTTGCGGAACAAACAGAAAATGAGAAGCCGCAAAGTGTTGGTATTAAAGGAAAAATTAAAAATTGGGATTGAATGAGTGGGAATGAGTTTTTGAAGTCCTGAACCCGTTGCGGCACAACGAATAGACG
>CAOJPS010000257.1 GCA_948441255.1 uncultured Eubacteriaceae bacterium
CGGGACGAAAAGAACTTTTAAAAAGCGATTAAGAATATGAAGTTATTCTTGCAGACGCTGCAGAAACACCAATAGAACGTCCTAAAAAAACAAAAAATTTCTATTCGGGAAAAAAGAAAAAACATAAGCTGAAAACCCAGTTAATAGTTGAGAAAAAAACTTTGAAAATTATTTGCTTGAATTTCAGCAGCGGAAAAAACATGATTTTAGACTGTTTAAAGAATCAAAAGTTCATTTGAAATCAGAAACCGTTTTAGAAACAGATCAATATCTATACGACATTGCAGGCTAAGTCATCAGTGCCTTATTGTATTACTGAAATAGGGTTCTGATGACTCATATCCAAATTGTATGTATACTTTTTCAAAGTATATGGCTCTTAATTTATCTAATAATTTACAAATTCTTTTGTATAATTTTGAAACAATCAGGATATACTACAAATGTTTTTGTATATTTTACGCATTTTGTTTTATGCAGAAGCTCAAATGTTTTATCAATATTTTTTATTATTCTTTAATTTTAAATCGCTTAACCAGGTTCATTAAAATTTGTGCCTGACTTAATAATTCCTCACTTGCTGCCGCACTTTCCTCAGAAGCAGCTGAATTGGTATGTACCACACTGGAAATTTGGTCAATTCCTAATGTCACCTGTGAAATAGCCGCTGCCTGTTCTTGAGATACATTTGAAATTTTTCGAATCAATTTTGCTGATTCTTCAGATGAAAGAACAATACGGTCAAGAGATTCAGAGGTTTGATTAGCTATATTAACACCTTTATGTACAGATTGAACAGTAGCTTCAATGAGAGCCGCTGTATTTTTAGAGGCCTCGGCAGACTTGCTTGCCAAGTTACGAACTTCATCTGCGACGACAGCAAATCCTTTGCCGGCTGAACCTGCGCGTGCAGCCTCAACTGCCGCATTTAACGCAAGTATATTGGTCTGAAAAGCAATATCCTCAATAGTTTTGATAATTTGACTAATCTCAGAAGACAAATCGTTAATCTGATTCATAGCAATAATCATATTCTCCATCTGTTCTTTTCCTACTTCCAATTCTGTTACAGCAGTTAATGCCTGATCACTGGTATGTTTTGCGATTTCCGCGTTATCTGCTACTTGACGATTTATTTCTGTTATAGTGGCGACCAATTCTTCCACAGATGCCGCTTGTTCCGTAGTTCCCTGGGCAAGTGACTGAGCACCGCTTGCTACTTGTTCTGAACCGTTTGTAACTCTTTCAGCGCTCATATTTAAATTTTTTAAAGTATCGTTTAATTTATGTATAGTATGCTGAAAAGATTCTTTAATAGGAGCGAAATCTCCTACATATTCCATTGTTATATCAAACCTAAGATTTCCTTTATCAAGTTCTGCTAGTGACGTAGATATATTTCCAATATAATCACGCCATGTCTGCACTGTTTTTGACAAAGCCCGCGTCAATTCTCCAATCTCATCTTCTGATTTAAATTCATCTACTTTGTCACTGAGATTTCCTTTACTAAGTTCAATCAGACGCTCTGACGTTGCTTTAATAGGTTTTGTCATCTTTTTGGCTATTATAAAAGTTACAATAACTCCAATTATAAAAATAATAAAACCAAAAAAGCATGTGATAAGTATTGCTTGAAAACAAGATTTATTTGCGTCATCAAGTTCTTCTTGTATGATAGGCAGCATATCTTCCTCATAATTTCCTGTTCCTATATACCAACCATAAGGCTCAAATTTTTTAACAAATCCCCTTTTAGCTTTAGCTTCGGTTTCCCCCGATTTTGCGAAATAAAAATCTATAAATCCTCCTTCTGGTTTATCTCCTGCAGCAATTGTATCCTGTACAAAATAATTTCCCTTTTCGTCTTGTGTATTGTAACGGTTGGTTCCTTCCACATCTGGATTAATATGTACAGCATTTGTTCCGTCTTTCATATCTGCCCAAAAATAACCAGTTCCATTATTGTATCTTGTAGTACGAACAATATATTTGGCATTTTCCATAGCTTCTTCTTCGGTAATCTGATTGTTTTGATATTTATCGTATTCCGCTTGTAATACGCCAATCATACACTCTACTTGACTTTGAATAATCTGATCTAGTTTTTCTTTCTCAGCTTCGATATTTTTATCATATGCTCTTTGCAGAGACAAGTAAGATAAAGACGAAATTAACAATACTGCCATAAAGATAAGAATACCCATACTTAAAATCAATTTTTCATGTAATTTTAATTTCATCATAAATTTCATTATAAAAACTCCTCTCATATAAAAAGAAAACATTTATCATTTTTCAACAAAAACAGTCGAAAAATATCTACTGTCTTTATTATAATAGATAATGTTTAAAAAGTCTATGATATATTAGAATTCTTTTAAAAATTTATAGAAATTTAAGAAAGTTTAGAAAAAAATCACTTTACTTAGAGCGGATATGAAAATTCCTGCCAATTGGTAAAAAGATATAAAATCTTATTATTTATTATTTTTTGTTACAAATAAAAAAATAATAAAAATTTTCGAAAGAAATTTATTTATAATGATTAATTTAATTTATATATTTTTACATAAAAATACCATTTATATATATTAAAGAATTAATTTTATATAATTTATAGTTATTTTAAAACCAGTAAATTACATATAATATGCTCAAAGTAATCATAATTTTTAAAATGAATAATTTATTTAGTATTAAATAAAGATTAAAAAATAATATTTTTTGTAACTTTAAAAGTATGTTTTAATATATTATAATACATATATAGGTAATATTATTTTTATATAAAATTATATATACAGGAGGTTAATGTTATGCATAAAAATGACATTATTTATGAAATCAATGAAAAGAATTTAGCGAGAAAGGACGGTGAAAGCTATACTACATATGGAATAGATTGTTTTGAAATAGAAAATGGTTTTAAACGTCTTTTAAATCAGATTATTGATATTTCATCAAACCGTTCAAAAACGCAGGATTTAG
>CAOJPS010000258.1 GCA_948441255.1 uncultured Eubacteriaceae bacterium
AACATCAAGAGCGTTGAATAAAAACAATTTTATTAAAGGCTGGATCCAGATGGGCAGGCAATGTGTTGTTGTTGATTGATTTATTATTGGTATATTAACAATTAGTTATTTTTATGTAACTTAATTTTGTAAAAATTACTGATTGTTTTTATATATTAATTTTAGTGGCAAATAAAAATAGTATATGTGTAAAAATTATTTAAATAATATGTTTTTGGCATTTTACACATAGCTATAAAGCATTTGGGAAAGGAGGGAATACCTATGGTTAAGTTTTTGAAAGATTTTTGGTATGAAGAAGACGCAATGGGTACAGTTGAAATTGTCATCATTATTGCTGTTTTGGTGGCTATTGCTATTATTTTTAAAGATACTATAATAAAGTTTGCTCAAGATTTGATGAAAAATGTATTCAACAGTGAAAATGTAACAAAGAGCAAAACTGATGGAGGTGGCTCTGTTTACTAAAAGTTTTGCATAGAAATATATATTATTTATCTTTTCCTCTTTTGAGGAGGAGATACACAAGTACAGATATTAAGTACCTGTATTTGTGTATCTTTTTATGATAATCTGTACATTTATTTTTATTAGGCGGTGTTTTGTTATGGAAAAAAAGAAACATAAAGCTATGTTTACATTAGAAGCAACGATTGTTGTTCCGACTATATTGATTGCGATTTTCGCGGTTCTGTTTGCTTTTCAGGTATTGTATCAGTATGTTGTTATTGAATATGCAGCGTCTTTTGGGGCTGAAAGAGGGGCTATGCTATGGGATTATGATTATAGTGGAGTTGACTTTGTAAAGGGGACGGTTGGTGAAAAAAACAGTTTATATTTTGATTTGGATTTTTTTGATTGGGGTGGAGAAAAAAATGAAAAGACACAAAGAATAGAAATGGAAACTAAAAAGATTGCTGATTCTTTAACTCTTGTAGGCGGAGATATTAAAGTATCAGCAAAAACTAAAAACAGTATTATCGGAAACAGTATTGAGGTTACAGTTACACAAGATATTAATATTCCGTTTCAAAGTCTGATTGCCTATTTTAATAATGGAAATATGGGTTTGACTTCTAAAAGTTCCGCAAGTTTGTATGACCCTGATGAGTTTATAAGGAATTCAGATTATCTTTATGAGCTTGCTAATTCTATCATAAGTCAAGTAAAAAGTAATTTTGATAAAATAAAGAGTAAAAAGAGTGAAAAGAGTGAAATGAAATAAATTTGTTTTTGGAGAGGGCGTATTTGCATGATAAAAAAGCATAAAGGTGGAATTAGTATTTTCCTCATAATAATTGTTATGTCAACAGTTATTTTCGGAGGGGTTTTCGTTGATTTGACAAGAGTGTTGGTTGCGAAAAACAGGGTTAGAACAGCAACAGAATCGGCAGTTCGTTCCACTCTTGCGGATTATAGTGATAAGTTGGTTTCGGAATGGGGGCTTTTTGGTCTTAATTCTAATGATACAGATATTAACGCAAATTTTAAAAAATATCTTGAAAGTAATCTTGATGTAAGTAATAAAGAAAATAAGGCTAATTTAATAAATTATGAAATAATAAACACAAGTGTAACATCTAATAAAAATCTGGGTAATCCTGACGTTTTTCAGAAAAAAATTAATGAGTATTCAAAATACAGAGCACCTGTAAATTTATGTCTTGGAGTTATTGACAAATTTAAAGCTATTTTCTCAAAGGATAACTCTCCTGAAATCGGTATAGATGTTGCGGGAACTATTGAGAGCAAAATTGGGAATATGACAAAATCTTTTGGTGGGCTTAAAGAAATAAAAACTAATCTTTCAAAAGAAGTTAGTGAATCAGGAGCAGGAAAAATAAATACTAATGGTTCTCTTAATAGTATTGATGTGAGAGTTTTTGATAATTTGAAAAATAAAGTTGATTTATCTGTGGAGAATTCTAAAAATAAAATTGATAAATATAAAGCAAGTATTAAGGATTATAAGGACGAAGGAGATAATGCAAAAAAAAATTCTCAGAATATTATAGATAGTATAAAAACAGATGGAAGTGAAAATGGAGTTATTAAAGACTCTGAAAAGAATATAGCTGAAATTGCTGCCGGAGAAAGTATATATAGTAAAGATATTTCAGATTACAATGAAAATGCTGATGAAAGAAATTTGAGAGAAGAACAAGAAAAGGAAATAGAAAGAGAAAGTCAGCTGATTGAAGATATTAATACAAAAGCGGATAATTCAAAAGCTAAAGGCGAGAATATCAAAATAGAATCAGAAACATTGATTAATGAAGCAAAATCAGCGGCTGAAGATTACAATAAGGCTATAAAAGAATATGAATATTATTGTAATTATATTAAAGATAGAATTCAAGCTCTTGAAATAAATAAATCGCTTGAAGAAATATTGTCTTATGATATAAATAGAGCGATAGAGGATGTAAAAAAAGTTACTGAAATTAGCGATTCTGTTGGTATGCAAGATATAACGAGCTTAAATGAAGAACGAGATGCGATAAAAAATATATTTCTCTTAATTAATGATTTTGAAAAAGAAATCAAAACAAATGAAGTTGTCGGTAAAGAAGAAATTAAAAATTTTATTAAAAATCCGGCAAACGATAAATATGCGGAAATAAAAGTTCTTATTTTAAATTATTGTGGTGAATCGAAAGAAAGAAGTATTAACGAATATCTTGACGAAAAAGAATCAGAATATGGAAAGCGGTTAATAGTTGTTGAGTATAATTTAGAAAAAATAAATAAACTTAATAAACTTTTGGAAGATGATTATGAAACCAAATTATTTATTGTAAATCATAAAGATATAATAAATAAAGCTATTTTAGCAAAAGAAAAAGCAAAAGAAAAAGCAAATGTATATAATGAAAAAATTGACAAAGTCGAAAAAATCAATATCAGTGATAAGATGGATATTGATGAAATAGATAATTTGCCAAAAGAGGTTATGGGCGAAGAGGACACAGATGTCGATACATCGGAAT
>CAOJPS010000259.1 GCA_948441255.1 uncultured Eubacteriaceae bacterium
TAAAAAATGCAGAAAATGATACGATTTCGGTGTGGGAAGGTTATGCCGCTGATATATATCGGAGTCAATGCGAGGTTTTAGAAAAAGAACTTCTCGAAATCGAAATAAAAATGAGCAAACTTTCTGAAGCTATTATAAGAATTGCTAATGCTATCAAAGAAGCTGACGAGCAAATTGCAGCTTCAGCCGGAAATCTTGCAGGCGGAAGTAGTTCTTAGTAAGTATCGGTGCGGTATAATGAAACAGAAAAATTAATAGAGTATAAACTCTGTGATTTTATAAAATTTTATTAATTTTAAGGAGGAATTTTAAATGGCAGATTTTAGAGTAGATCCACAGATAATGTTGCAAACGGCAGATAAACTTAATACTTGGTGTAATGACTACAGTGCTTGCGTTAACAGAATTTATCAGGTAGCACAAGATTTACCTCAAGGCTGGGGCGGTGCGGCACAAGCGTCATACATAAATCAGTTGGCAGAATTTCAAAATGATTTTCAGGGACTTTACAATTTGTTTACTAAGTATATTGAATATTTGAAAAACTCTGCACACAATTACATCAATGTTGAAGAAGATATTGCCGCAGCGGCTAAAAATTTACAGATAGGCAATTAATTTATTGAGTCTATATTATAGGGAGGAATTTAAAATGGCAGAAATTAAAGTAAATTCGCAGATGTTAAGAGACGCTTCAACAAGTCTTATGGCGGAACTTGGTAATTTCCAACAGATTACAAATGATGTTTCAACAGGGTTAAATAATTTGTCAAATGACTGGACCGGTGAGGCTTTTAATAATTTTCAGGCAAATGTTCAGGCATTAAACCCTACATTTGAGAAATATGCGGAAGTTATAAATCAGTATGCGGACTTTCTCAACAAATCAGCAGATCAGTATGACCAAGCAGAAGCAACTATAAGCAATGAAACAAACAATATTGTCAATGATTTATTTAAATAATATTAATTTTTTGGGCATACCGGAGGGCATTTTCTGCTCTCCGATATGTTGTGTTATTTTTAAAATTCATTAGACTTTAATAGTAACACAGCATATCGGAAGGAGGAATCAATATGGGAATTAAAGTTAACACAAACGCTCTTGAAGATTTAAGTGAAGAAATTAAAAATATGTATACTGTAATTGAGGATATTTCCGTTTCATATCGTACAAATAACTATGAAATTTTATGTGATATGGGAACAGAGGTTGAAGATGAATTAAAAATTGAAATGGAAAAAATCTCAAAGCAAATTGATGACTGCTGTTTTCTTATAAAAAAACACGAAAGTTTTTTATTTAATTCGGCTCAAGAATATGCAGAAACTGAAAATAATATAGTAAAAAATGGTTTGCTTGTAAAAAATGATTTGTATTTTGAAAAGAAAAATGCAGATTGGATAGGAAGCGAAAATAGCTCTCAATTATATTCGTATAAAGAATGGACAGATGATATTATCAGTATTTTGCCTGTATCTCCTATATGGGATAAATCGTTTGAACTTAGCAATTTTACTCAGTTAAAAGATATTAATTTGATTATTGATGGATATAATCAAAATATTTTTATACCAAGTTTTAGTGAAAGATTAAAAATTTTAGCCGGAATTACGGCAGTTATTGCTTCAAGTGCGCTAATAAGTTCTATAGGAAAAATCACAAATATAATTATAGGTAAACTGACAGGATTCAGAGATGATAATTTGGAAAATTTGAACGGAGGAACATTTGAGGGCTTAAATACTATATTGAGTAGCGTTGGTTCGGCAGTACAAATAAATTATAATTGTACATCTTTTAAAGATATAGGAAAAATTATAACATTACTTTTGGGAGAAATAGCGATTGCAGGAATTGGTGATGGAGGTATGTCGATTTTTTCGATTAGTAATAATAAAAATAATACTAAAGAAAAATCAAGTTCCGAAAAAGAGAAAAAGTCTGAAGAAGAACAGCCGGTAAATCGAGTATTGCAAACAGAAGATAATGAAGAAAAAAACGTACATACTGATTTGCAAGAGGAAGAAACAATTTATTCTAATAATACAGGAACAGTTAAAAACAGTTATGAAAGTGCATACGAAAGTAACGTCATATATGAACAAAATTTAATTAGTAACAGTGATGATGAGCGAGAATATGATAAATATAATAGCAATAATTTATATAGTGGATATAATTTGAATAATAATGAAAATAAAAAAACAGACTATGAAACTTATAAAAATAACAAAGACATTGAGTTTTCAATCGCAGACGAACAAAATTCAAATACAAATAAAACAAATAGAAGCGAGGCAAAAATTGGAGATTCATCATATTCTTCCGGAGGTATTTCGGGAAAAGGAACAAGAGTTATTTCAGATGGAGGTATGGGATTTTCCATATATGCAAATTCAAGTGAAGAAGGCAAAAAGAGTGTCAAAAATATAGAGTATGAATCCGCTCAGAGTGGACTGAAAAGTTCTGAGACGTGGAATACATACAGAGATTCCGGAGTTGCCTATGAGAAAATACTTTTAAGAAATGCACAAAGAACGAATACAAATAACGGTAACAGCAATTTGAGCAGTATTGGACTTGGAATTGCCGGAACAGGAACTGTGGGAAGTGCTGTAGCAGGGGTTACTATGATGGCAGCCGGTTCTGGCACATCTGTGGCTGCGGAAACGGGAGAAATTATTTCCAGTGCTATAAAATGTGTAATTGGAATAAGTGATTTTGACAATCTTTTTGATTTTGTGGGAAAAGCATCAAGGTGCAATATAAGTTGGCTTTCGGAAATTACAAATATTTTAACAGTTTGAGGAGGGATAAAATGCTGCCAATAGGTTCAGTTGTTTTATTAAAAGGCGGTTCAAAAACGCTTATGATATTTGGAAGAAAACAGATGAGTACTTTAAATAATAAAGTATGGGATTATCTTGCTTGTTTTTATCCTGAAGGAAGCATAGGCCCAGAATATTGTTTTTTATTTAAT
>CAOJPS010000260.1 GCA_948441255.1 uncultured Eubacteriaceae bacterium
AGGCATATAAGCTATAATTTTTCGTCGAACTCACGTTACAATAATGAAAAAATCCTTTGGCGGTGTGTTGACATTGACAAAAACGAACCACTTTTGTTTACGGATAAAATAATTTCATATAAAGCCTTTGATGAACCGGGTGATTCAGATAAAGGAAGCCATAACAGAGGTTCAACAGTCGATAAATTTATTTATACTTTATCACGACAAAAAATGAGAAAATCAAGCGGCTCAAATTATTGGGCTGACAGCAATATAAAAGACTGGCTTAATTCAGACGCTGATTTCGGAAAAATCAAGTGGAGCTGTGGAAACCCACCGACATATAAAAATGAAGCAGGATTTTCATCAAATTTTACTGAAAATGAAAAGTCTGTAATAAAAGAAGTTACTCAAAAGACTCTTCTTGACACAAATGAGTACTCTTATACGAAAAACAGAAGTTATCTTCTTCTTGAAAGAAAACTTGAAGATGTGGTAAAAAGATATAACAATGCTTTTGGAGAAAATACTATAGATAAAGTATTCTTGCTAGATATAAATCAGTTAGGCACTATGAAGAAAAATTTGCCCGATTATATTACTGCAAAATTAAATGAGTCCGAAATGAAAAATTCTGAACTTTATAAAAATGTTTATATTATAAGTAATGGTATAAGTGATTCATACTACTCTTATTGGCTTCGCACACCTTATTCGTTTTCAAGCGGAAACATCAGTAATTCAGAAGTATCAAAAAAATTCAGCGAAGGCTGTTTTACTATGACGGTTAATAAAGATGGAAATGTTTAATATTCCAAAGATGATAAAGGCAATATAGGAATAAGACCGGCATTTTATATTGACATTTTATCACTAAAGATTAAATATGGCAGGGGAACACAAGATAAACCTTATATGATTGAATAAATACTGCATAATAAAACACTAATTTAATCAATAAAGGAACTGTTAAAAAACTCTATGTTTTTCACAGTTCCTTTATTGATTTTTTTAATTCATACGGGCGACGAATTGAAAGTTTTGCCTGAAGGCAACGCCGCCCGGCGAGGCGAGCAGGAGACTGAAAAGAGCAGCCTCCTGCTTTGATTACTAAAACTCTTTAAAATATTCTTTAAATGCTTTTAATTCTGTATTTATAATATGATTAATTTATTCTTCTGTATGAGCATAATAGAAAGACGGAGGGAAAATTTCAAAGCAATTTCCTTTCATAAGATACCAATAAGTATCCATTTTTTTTAATTTTCTACATAATAAAAATTTTTTCAAAGCTTTTTTAAGTAAATTAATACATTTTCTGATAATTTTTTTCATACTTTCCCTCTGAGTTTTATCTTTGATAATATCATAAAACAAAACGTATTCTATAATCACAGCAATTCGTTTTGACTAATGCAATAAAGTACAACATTATTGATTTTTTTTATTATTTAAAATCCTATGTTTTATTATACATAATAACATAAAAATATGCAACAATATCACATAAAATTTAATTATTTTATACAATCCTTTATACAGGCTATCTCTATTCAACAACGTGTGTACTTTTTTGGATTTTTACCATATTTTTGAAATGTGGTGTTTTTAAATTTTTTTACCTTATAAAAAAAAGTAGCCGCAGGCATATCGCAAGCCTTTCCAGCTTCTTTAATAGACAATTCTTTGTTTATCCATTTTTTATAGACAGATACAAAGTTTTGAGGAAGTTCTTTCGGCGGTCTGCCGAATCTTACGCCTTTAGCCTTTGCCACAGCTATTCCTTCAGCTTATCTTTACTTTATGTTATCTCTTTCGTTTTCAGCGATAAAACTTAAAACCTGCAATACAATATCACTTAAAAAAGTACCCATTAAGTCTTTTCCTCGTCTTGTGTCAAGCACCGGCATATCAATAACAAAAATATCAGCTTTTTTAATTTTCATTATTATTCTCCATTGTTCAATAATTTTCTCGTAGTTTTTTCCCAATCTATCAATACTTTTGACTATTACTAAATCGTTTTCTTTTATATTTTTAAGCATTTTTTTGTATTGCTTTCTCTCAAAATCTTTTCCGCTTTGTTTATCCGTATAGATATTTTTATCAGGAATGTTGTACTCATTTAAAGCAATAATCTGTCTGTCCTCGTTTTGTTCTTTTGTCGATACACGAATGTAACCAAAAATCATAAGTAAATCCCTCCTATTCAAACGGGCTTTCCTACATTGTTTATTATAAAATAAAAAAAGACTTCTATTTATTGAAACTCAAATTAGAGTTTTACAATTTATAGAAATCTTTTTTAATAATGTTAAAAAGAAAAATCTGTAAATTAGTGTAATTTTAAGTTATTAAAACGTGAGTTCGACGAAATCTTGGAACCTTTTTCTATCGCAAAAAGGTTCCAAACCTCCAAAATGCTCCCTGAGCATTAAAACTTTGAGGCTCTGGCTCAAACTCCGCAAACTTTTTGAAAAAAGTTTGACAAAAGCTTTTGTGAGAAACTTCGTTTCGCCGCTTGAAAACGGCAGTTTTACAAAAGTTTTTTATCGAACTCACGTTATTAAAGATAATTAAACTTCTGCTGTTGTTTCTCTCATATTTTTTAAGTTCCGTAAAAACCTTGTAGGTGGGCGGATTATTATTCCTGCCATGCCACAGCCAGTGGCGAGGCGGGGAAGCAGACCAGTGAAGCAAATGTGGCTGCCACAGTAGTGGATGAATCGGATATTTCTTTCACGGTAAGGTACTGTGAAAAGGCATCCATGATTGATTCCACAGGATACCGTGTGGTATTTGGCGGGGAACTGTACAATATCCTCGCCATCGACCACATGAATTATAAAAAGAAATGCATCAAATTCAAGTGCAGGAAAGCGAGGCGGTGACGGTGGCGAACGGTGTATCCATCGACCGGATGGCGGAGGAGATCATGAAGGGGCTGGCGGAATATGCGGACCTTG
>CAOJPS010000261.1 GCA_948441255.1 uncultured Eubacteriaceae bacterium
CTGAAGTTGGGGAAAAGGCTTTAAAGAAAGAAGCAGGGGAAGCTTTTGAGAATGCGTTAGAAAACAGTAGGAGAACACAATTATTAGACAAGGTTTCTAATCAAAAATTAAAGAATACTATAAATGAAATGTATCGACCAGGAGCAAAACAAGGCGATGGTGGATTAGCAGATGCTATTAGATATGAACTAAAAACAAATGAATTGATTGGTGGAAAATCTCATATCCGAAAAGGGATAGAAAGATTAAAAAATTTAGAAAATATTCTGGCAAAGCAAAATTTAAATTCAACTGATAAAAACATTGTTAATGATTTGATTGACGATTTAAGAAAAGCTTTGGAGGGTAAATAAATATGACAAGTAAAGATTTAAATTTAAAATTAATCAATATGATGCCTTATTTAAAACTTAAATATGAAGAGGAAACATTGTGGCAAGAAGGTGATGATACAGGTTCTCATATTGTATTTTCAGATGTTTTATTCCCTTATATTATTGAAAATATAAAATCAGAGAATAATGATATTCTTGATAAGTGTTTTGAGATTATCGAAAAAATATTTGATTTATGTGATGAATATGCTGATGAAGTTATAATAATTAGTATTCTTGAAAACTTATCATATGAAAAATTTGATTTTGATAAAGTCATTCCGCATATGTACGATAAAACGAAGAAAATCTTTTATGAAATTTTGAAAAATAAAATTGAGAGCAGATAATTATTTTTGAAAGTATGTACTATTTTTGTATGAGTTAGATTATATTTTACAAATAAAATTTCTGAGGTGTACAATGAGTATAGGGAAAATAAAAAACCGTTTTCATATTGGTATGAAAGGGAATCTGAATCTGAAAAAACAGCCGAATCACAAGAATTAAACAAATCTGAGGATAATATTACTCCTGCGGCATATGCTGAATACATAAAAAACAGAATTTTGGCTTCCGGCGGAAATTCTTTGGAACTTAAAAGAAAATACGCTGTAGAATTTCCGTATTTAGAGGAGGTAATGCTTTATGTTACGCCGGTGGAAAACGGAAAAAGCGACACACTGGATAATTTAAATAACAAGAAATATCAAGCCGCTTATGAGAGGTATTTAAAAAAAGCTGAAAATGTAAACAAAAAAACTGTAAATTATAACACCTTTTTAAATACAGTTTTGCCCGTAATAAATAAAATAAGAAAGAACAGAAAAGAAGTAAACGCTGATGTTTTTGAATATTTTATTGACGGGGATATGAGCGGAGCTGAAAAAGTTTCGGAGTATGCGGATTCTGCGGCGGCAATGGGCGGTCCCGCGGCTGTGCTTGTTAAAAAGATATATGATAAAATTTTCTTTTCTTTACCGTCGTTAGCGAATTCTTGGAAAAATTCATTGATAGAGGACGAACTGAAAAAAGACGGTCTGCTTGGCAAAGAGGATTCTGAAAGTATTGATATAAATGAAATACTTGATACGGCGGCTGAAGCGGCAATTGAGGCTTTGGCTGATTCAATGGATTTTGTGAGTATTGATACAAAGGCTTCTGAAATATCAAGAAATTTGTATGTTTCTGCTGGTAAAAAAGCTTCGGAGGAAGCTAAAAAGGAAGTAGTTAAAGACGCTGTTTCTGAAGTTGGGGAAAAGGCTTTAAAGAAAGAAGCCAATAATCTTATTGAAAAAACTATTGAAAATATACACCCTAACGGAATCTATGAAAAAGCTTCTTATCATGGAGTTAAAAATAATTATATAAAAAATAAAGCTCCAAATAAAGGTCAGGAAGCATTAGATAACTCTATTCCTATAAAAGATGAAACTACAAGGAGAATTGGAGTTAGTGACGGTGAGATTGTTATATTTGATGAAACTACAAAAGGTATTTTTCATGGACATGTTCGTCTATGGAGTGAATTGACAAATAAAATGAAAGCGGTTTTAAAAAAAGCTGGATTAGTTAATAAAAAGGGGAAAATAATAAATGGTGAATGAATACATTTTGTTGTATAATGAACAATATATCTTAAAATTATTAATAGATATTGAAGATATAGACTATTATACTAACGTTATTATTGAACTATCAACTAAAGACAAAAATATAATTATATTTAAAGATAATTTAACATTTCTGAAAAATATAATAACTTCATATATAAACAAAATAGATTCTTATATACTAGACACACAATTAAATGAAAAAAAGCTTGGTTTACTTTTAAATGAATACTATTATGAGCTTTATGAAGATATTGAAAATGAAAATATCATTAAAAACGAACGTGGATGGTGGATAGGAGAAAGATATTGCTGTTTTTCAACAAATCAGTACGCTACTTGGCTATATAAAATTAATGAAAATATGGTATTAAAAATAACACCAATATTTACAGGATTTGGTGAAGATGATTTTTTTGATGAATATTTGAATTTTATTAAAAATTACTCTGATATATTTAATGGAGAAATTACAATAAAACAAATAGAAAATATTTTTAAAATTATATCAGAATTAAATAGAGAAATTTAATTTTGTTAGAGTATTTCTCAATTACATCTCAAAATCTTTATAACGAACCAATAAAAGGATTTTTTGACATATCAAGTTTATTAAAGTTTAATTGTTAATTCTTTTATTGGTTCGTTATAGTTTTTTAGTCAAATTATTAATAGGTAATATAGATGATTTGCTGAAAAAAGACGGTCTGCTTGATGAGGGGGATTACTCAAACGATTATGACAGTGGGGAACTGACAGAAGTTTTACTTAATCTTGCGGATATAGCTTTAACTCTTGCTGATAAGGGTGGAGCGGCTTCTGAAATATCAAGAAATTTGTATGTTTCTGCTGGTAAAAAGGTTTCGGAAGAAACTAAAAAGGAAGTAGTTAAAAAAGCTGTTTCTGAGGTTGGGGAAAAGGCTTTAAAGAAAGAAACAGG
>CAOJPS010000262.1 GCA_948441255.1 uncultured Eubacteriaceae bacterium
TGCAGTCATAGCCTCAACCACAACTACCGCTCTTGCGGCAACAATAGGGTCATGCCTGCCTTTTATCTCAATTTCTGTACTCTTGCCAGAATTTGAAACTGTTTTTTGAGGTTTAGCGATTGATGGTGTAGGTTTAAACGCTGCTCTAAAAACAATTTTTGAACCATCTGATATACCTCCAAGAACACCTCCAGCGTTATTTGATTTTTTTCTAATGTTATTATCTCCGTCAACAAACATCTGGTCATTATTAGTAGAACCTCTAACCTTTGAAGCCTGAAAACCAAGACCAAACTCAATCCCTTTAACCGCTCCAATAGAAAGTATAGCTTTTGCCAAAGAAGAATCTAATTTATCAAAAACTGGTTCTCCTATTCCAGGTTTAACGCCAAAAACTTCACATTGAACAATTCCTCCCACAGAATCTTTTTGCCTCATAACATCATCAAGAAGCTTTTCAACTTCCAAAGCCGCTTTTGCGTCAGGCATAACAAAAGGATTGTTAAATCTTTCACTTATATCAAAATTGTTATAATCAATTTCAATTTCTCCAACAGTTCTTGTATAAGCGGCGATTTCAATTCCCAAACTTTTCAAAATCTTTCTGGCAACAGCGCCAGCGGCAACCCGTGCAGCCGTTTCTCTTGCCGAGGAACGACCTCCGCCTCTATAATCACGAAAACCATATTTTGACTCAAAGCCAAAATCAGCGTGTCCTGGTCTAAATATTTTAGAAATTTCCGAATAATCTTTAGAACGCTGGTCTTTATTAAAAATAACTAAAGAAATAGGCGTTCCTGTTGTTTTGCCTTCAAAAACGCCCGATAAAATCTCAACCAAATCCCCCTCTATTCTTTGAGTGGTATATTTGCTTGTACCTGGTTTTCTTCTATCAAGGTCTTCTTGAATATCATTTTCAGAAAGCTCAATTCCAGCAGGGCATCCATCAATAACCACACCAATTCCCTTTCCGTGAGATTCACCCCACGTAGAGATTTTAAATATATTTCCATATATTGAACCAGACATATTTTTCACCTTAATTCCTAAAAACACCGACTTTAAATTCATCGACATTTTTCATATTTATTTTCCGCTTTTTATTATATCGTATATAACAACTATTGGCAAGTTTTTTATAAAATCCATTATAATGTAAATTTGATTTAAAGAAATACCGCATAATTAAAAGTAAAAATAATTTTAGCGGCAGCGGCAAAAAAATTTGAATGAAAGTGTTATTTTTTCAAAGAAGAAATAACACAAAAATGAAACTTTTTTTGTAAGGCAATACCGCACAATAGACATAGAGGAAAAAATATGATAAAATAAAAATATGAATAAACAAATAACATTTTCAAATATAATGGACGAACTTGCACAAATAAAAACAAGCAAAAAAGAATTTTTAGAGAAGATAGAAGGAATAATACTATGGAACGAGTGGATAGAGATAATAAAGCCTTGCTATTACAAAGGAGAGCGAGGCAATAAGCCCTGCGACCTTGAACTAATGCTGCGTATAAATATACTTCAAAATCTGTATGATTTATCAGATATGAAAGTAATGACGGAAGTAATAGACAGCCGGGCGTTTTCAAATTTTTGTGGAGTAGATTCATCAAATCAGATACCAGATGGAGATACGATAGGAAGATTTCGGAATATACTTGTAAATAATGGCATACAGGAAAAACTGGTTTTACAGGTTACGAAGATATTAAACAGTAAAGGATTACTCCTAAAAAAGGAACTATAGTAGACTCAACAATTACAGTGGCACCAACATCAACGAAAAATTATGTTTCATGTATTCCTTCAAGAGAATAGTATGGTGTACCATCAAAATCCTTCAATTCAAAAGTCTGGAACATGGCTTGTCCGTCTATATCCTCATAGCAAATATTAAACCACTTCGGTATCCCGTGTTCATTCCTCTCAAAATCATCTGTCAGAACTATAAGCTTTTTTGCCCATTTTTTTGCATCGCCCGTATCATAATAGGCACATACAATGCTTTTAGATTCATTGCATTTTAGCAAAGGACAAATATACCTATCAAAGACAATTACATGAGTTATTGGGTAGCTATTTACGTTTTCAATAGATATTTTGATATTATTATGCTTTGGGTATGTTGATTGGTCTGAGGGGTTGAAGAATTCTCCTGTTCCCTCAATCTGCTTATTCATTGAGGCAATATTTACGAAGAAAATAGGTTGAATTTTCTTTCTGTGTTCTTGCAATCTTCTCGCATTCTCCACTTTTGTATAATAGCTACTCTGGAAAAGTGCAATTAAACTGACTGCAACTGTGCCAACAAAAGAAAGATATGCTCCAAAAAAAGAAAGCCAGTCACTTTTTGTTAAATCCTTTCCTACTGAAAGAAAACCGTCACCTCTGAACGCTAAATAGATAACAACATACCCACCAATTACTGCTACAGCAAAAATAATAAACGGAATTTTATTTTGCCTTATAAAATTGTTTTTCTTCTTTGATGCCATTCTGAGCAACCTCCCTTACTGTTCCCTTAATCTTACAGTTACACCAGAGTAATGCTTTAATACTTTTCTTTTATTTATCTCTGTGTATGTAATATTTTCGCAGGGACACCATCCCGCCATCGTTGGTATATCAAACACATCAATCTTAAAATTTTTGCCCTCCATTGTTTTTAAGATGCCCTTTTCAAAGTTAATTTCCAGAATTGAATACTCTTGAATATGATTTCCTCCTCTAAAACAATCAATAAAAAACACATTATAACACTTATCAATAAATAAATGCACATATTTTTTGTGCTTTATCTTTTAATGTTTTTAGAATAGACCTGTTTAATAACCTATTTTTGCAAATTATAAATACCACAAATCAAAGAAACACGCAAACCAAATCTTTTTCTTTTAT
>CAOJPS010000263.1 GCA_948441255.1 uncultured Eubacteriaceae bacterium
AGGATTAAAAATGTTGTTTTTGACTTGCAGAAGATGCTTAATTTTGATGGGGAAACAGGACCTTATGTTCAGTATACCCACGCCAGAGCGTGCAGTATTTTGAAAAAAGCGGACGCTTATGAGAACATTGATTTTGATATTGATTTTAATATGCTTACGGACCAGGCTTCAGTTGATGTTTGCAGGGTATTGTCTATGTATACGTCTAAACTTATAGACGCCGGGGAAAAATATGAACCTTATATTGTTACGAGATATATTGTTGACTTATGCCAGGCATTTAACAAGTTTTATCACGACAACAGTATACTTGGAAGCGACGGCGATGTTAAAAAGGCGAGAATCGCTCTTGTTTATGCTGTTAAAACAGTTATAGCTTCCGGTCTTTCCATACTTGGGATTAAAGCGCCGGAAGAAATGTAAATATTGATAATATAAGGAAATACCGACAAATTATTTTTATTTCCTATTTGTGCGGTGTTTCCATAAGTTTGACGAGAGTTTATTAGGAGGAATTATTTATGTATGAGTTTTTTTCATCTATTACAAATTGGGCGTTTATCGCTATTGTTGTTGTTGTTCTTACTATTAATATAATTAATATGAAAAAAAAGAAAAAAGACAAAGACGACGATAAAAAATAATTGGGGAAACCTTGGGCGTTGTCCTATATTAAAACCGTGGGACGCTGTCCCACGCCCTGCTCACTTTCTTGAAAGAAAGTGAGACAAAGAACTTTAAAACGCAAAGCGTTCGCTTTGCTAAGGGCAATACCACATAATTCGATAAAATATCCTCTAAATCTATGAAATCATAATTGTGCGGTATTGCCCTAAAGTAATTACACTTAAATTGTAACAAAAAAATATTTTACGTGTACGGTAAGTACTGCTGGGCGGCAAGCGAATTGCGTAGCAATTTGCAGCCCGTGCAAGTAAAATAATTTTTTTGTAACTTTTAAACTGTAATTATAGTCAAATCACTTGAAAATGAGCAAAAGGAAGCGAGAGAAAAATTATTTTCATAAGGCAGCGGAAGGAGAGCATAGTCGAAGCCTATGCCGACTGACGCTAACAAAGTGAAAATGATTTTTAACCGCTGAACTTGCTTGTTTTTTAAGTGATTTGACTATACTATAAAGAAAAAAATAGCGGCAGTAATTTCGCCGCTATTTTTTTAAGAAATATGAAGTTTTGAAAGAAGCCTATTCTTACGTTATTTTTTCTTCTTTTTTGGAAGCGGAAGTTCGGGGTATATTTTCTCAATTAAATCTTTTAAAAAATCTTTGTCGTCTAAATCTTCTATTAATAACATTTCTTTTTTCGCTCCGTTATAGGGAAGCTCTTTTTTGACAGAAGGAATAATCGACAGCGCTGTTGGGGTTTCTTTTATCATAAAGCGATTGTCATAGATTCCGCCAAGTATTTTATCGTTAATATATATTATATATTCTCCCATCATCGCTCTATGGGTTATGCCCGTGATTGGTGAGAGCTGTTCTAAAACAAAGTTTAAATATTCTTTTGTTGTAGACATAGTTTTTAATCTCCATTTATTTTTGATGATTAGACTTCTTTCGAAACCGCAAAATTACTCCAATCCAACAAAAAAATATTTGTATCAATATGAAGTTTCGAAAGAAGTCTATTTCAAAATTTTGACAATACGGAATCAAGAATTTCTGTCATTTCATCTATATGACTTTTTTCCGCTGTCAGTGACGGTACGAAACGTATTACGTTTTTGCCGGCGTTTACAAGAAGAAGTCCGTTTTCTATGGTTTGATTTATAATGTCGGAAACGGGAATTGAAAGTTCTATTCCCTGCATATATCCCAAACCTCGAACATCTGTTATTATTGAGTATTTCTTTTTAAGTTCGTTTAATTTTTCTGTCAGATAAATTCCGTTTTCTTTTACATTGTTTAAAATTCCGTTTAGAAGCTCATTTATGACTACGTTTGCCGCGGATGCCGCAAGCGGATTTCCTCCGAAAGTTGAAGCGTGGTCACCTGGTTTGAAACTGTCAGCAAGTTTTTGTTTTGCCGCCATTAATCCCATAGGAACGCCGCCGGCTATTCCTTTCGCTGTGCATACAGCGTCTGGAACAACACCAAAAGTCTGATAGGCGAAAAGTGTTCCTAGTCGTCCTACACCGCATTGAACCTCGTCGAATAAGAGGATTAAATCTTTTTCATCACATAGTTTTCTTATTTTTTTGAGGTATTCTACATCGGCAGGGTGTATTCCGCCCTCTCCCTGAACTGGCTCAATGAGTATGGCGCAGGTTTTGTCTGTCAGCACTTTAAGCAGGGAGTCGAAATTGTTGTATTCGGCGTATTTTATGCCTGGAAGCAAAGCTCCAAGCCCCTCTTGATAATGAGGCTGCCCTGTTGCTGTTATCGCTCCGAATGTTCTGCCGTGAAAAGAGTGTTTCATTGTTATAATTTCATATCGCTCTGTTTTGTTTCCGTATTTTCTCGCTATTTTGAGTGCGGCTTCTATTGACTCCGCTCCGCTGTTGCAGAAAAATATTTTATCGAAATCGCTGTTATCCACAAGTTTTTGTGCCAATGAAATTTGAGGTTTTGTCCAATAGAGATTTGAGCAGTGAATTAATGTTTCGGCTTGCTTGGCTATTGTTTCCGCAAGCTTTTTATGATTATGGCCAAGAGAGTTTACAGCTATTCCTGCTACAAAATCTAAATATTTCTTTCCGTTTTCATCGTATACATACATTCCGTCGCCTTTTTCCAGAACTATTGGAAAACGGTTATACGTATTCATTACGACTTCTTTGCCTTGTTCAAATGTGTTCATTTTTTCTCCTCCTTAAAGCCTGTATGAAAGATTAAAACCGTGGGACGCTGTCCCACACCCTGCAAGGGACTAGTCCCTTGACCCATAACGC
>CAOJPS010000264.1 GCA_948441255.1 uncultured Eubacteriaceae bacterium
CTATAGAAATTGATACGGTATCACTGTCTGAGCCAAGTTTTGCTTTGCCGTTAATTTTGCCGCCAACATGAACCTTTGATGTTCTTTCGTCTGCCGTCATTGTGTATGACGCCTGGTTCAAATAGTTATTCATTTTAATATTCATAAAAATACACTCCTTTTTTAATTTACTTACATTGATTATATCGCAACATTTACAAAAAACTTAACTGTCATTGTAAAATCGCTTGCTTACAGCAAATATAGCTGAAACAGAAAATTTTAAAATACAAAAAATTAGGTTTTTTAGTATTAATATTCATTGTAATCTCATTTCTGTTATTTATGCTTAATACAAAATCATTGTTAAATGCCATCGGCTATGAGCATTTTTGTTATAAAAAATACCCATAGCCTTTGACTTTTGAGCAATATACATTTTTATTTAGCGCTAATATACAAGGTGCTTTTTATTATTGACATAATGCTTTCCATACTGTTCGTTTTAGAGCCGGAAATATTATAAGCGTCTTTCCATTTTTGTGCGACAGTTATCATTTTTTGACCGATATTATCAGGAATATCATCTGTTTGTGACTGCTTCTTATAAGAATTTGCAACAGAGGAATTTATTTTTGACATTTTTTCCGCCATATCTTTGAAAGCCGGAGCTGCTTTTTTAGCATTTTCCGCAAAAATATCTGCCAGGTCTGACGCTTTCTGATATGCTTCATCTAATTTGCTTAATTCTTCTTCCATAGTCAATTTTCTGTATCCTGTTTCAAAATTTTTATCTTCAACATAACGCTCTATTGTACCGTCCTGATAACCTTTAACAATTTGGTCATACAGATTTCCATAAGCCTTTACATAATCTTCAGCTCTGTTTGAAACACTGTATGTACCGCTACGCTGTTCTTTAAAAGCACTCGCTTCTTTGGCTAACTGATAATCATAATCCACTTGAATAGACTTTGAAGCCTCTTTTATTGATTTGCGTGTTTTTATAATATCTTCATAAGTCATTTTCTGCGTGCCGATTTCCTGAACCTGCTTTCTGTAACTGTCACGGCTTTCCTTAGAAATTGTAACTATTGTTTGATTGCCCGAATCAGATGATACATTTTTTTGTTCTGTTTTTTTCGTGTCTGCCTTGTTTGTACCAAAGAAATTAATTCCTGTATTGCCTTGATTTGTGTTATTGTTAATATTTATTGACATTTTTATCACCCTTTTCTAAAAATCATACATCAAAAGTACCAACACCAATTGTAAACCGGCTTATATGCTTATTTTATCGTTACACTGATGTATTAATACCTCTTGTAAATGTTTCTCCGTATTGTCCCTGAGTTTTTACCAAAGATTTATCTATTGATTCTCTGGTAATTCCATCTAAAACTCCTGCCGGAATCTGTTTTCCTGGTTTCCATGACGGGTCAGCAGCTTTAACTGCTTCATAAAAGGCTTTATTATATTGGCGTTCATATTGTTCTAAAGTCCAAGTGCCTTTTAATCTGTCCTCTTTTTTGATACTAAGCTGAAAAGCACGGAAAACATCTGACCTTTTTGTTGTATCTCCGTTTGCTACACCATTTTCAGCAATAAATTCTCTTTTACAGTTTTCAAACATTTTTTGTCTTGCGTCCTCTGAAATGTTTATAATCTGGTGACGTTCTGATTCGGGTATACCATTTACCAACATTCCTGGAACAACAAAACCGCCCGCCGTAAAATCTCCGTCTGAATTATAATTTTTCATCAAATTTTTAATTGCCTGCACATTTGTAAACATTGCTCCGGCAGATTCTCCCGCCGATTTCATCATTTCGCTGATAACAGCTTTATACTGCTTACTGTTTGTATCAACTCCGGCAGCTCTCAGTTGAGTTTGAACTGAACTGCTTGATATATCTGATACTTTAAAGGAATTTAACATTCCTCCGCTTGAATTGTTGTTTTTTATTCCAAACATCAATTCAAATAAATAACTGTAATCTGTATTAATTTTTGACATATTTAGCCCTCCTTAATAAATCAAAAATATTATTTTTATATAGAATAATCTATTGCTTTAGTTGAAGAAGCTGTTATATCCTGTTTAATTTTGCTGTAAGAAGTCTTTCCTTTAGTCGTTTCTCCATATTCATTTTTCAAACGTGCCAATTCGTTATTGTAAATTGAAGTAAATTCTCTTGCCCTCGCAAATTCCGCTTCTGTACTTATGGCTTTCCAATTTTTTGATTCAGGATTATATGACAAAGTTTTATTTCCTTTATTATCCCAAAACATACAAGCAACGTTCATTTTTCCACCTGTTTTTTTCATACTTGCGTCATAAATCGCTTTTCTGTCGGGTGATACAGTTTCTCCGTGACGCATACAAAGTTTTCTGTATGCTTTATTGTCACGTTTTCCGGTTGCGAACTCTTTTCTCGCAAGGTCTTTTATAGCTTCCTCAAATTTCTCCTCAGACATTGCGGGTTTATCACGCTTTGTCATTATATTGTCCCAATTCGGTTTTGAGAAACTAATATCAACAGGCTTAAAACGCAGAGAGAAATTACCATAATCACATTGCGCTAACAGGTCATTTGATTTACCTTTATTATTTCCCAGCATCCGCTGAATCATATTTGCATACTGTGAATAATTGTTTCTTGTTATATTCATAAAATCACACTCCCTAAAAATACAATATATTGTCTATTATATATATCGACCCCCCTAAAAAATTAATAACAAATTTACGGTTATTTTACAAATTTATTGAATATAGGAAATACCGCACAATTCAAAAATAAAAATAATTTTTGAAAATAATTAAGGTAATACCGCATAATTCGATAAAATAGATTTTAGAGGATATTTTTCAGTGCAAGGAAAAGGCTTGCAATCATAGTCGTAGCCTATGATAAG
>CAOJPS010000265.1 GCA_948441255.1 uncultured Eubacteriaceae bacterium
GCTTATGAATTCAAGATTGCCGATAACTTGTTCAGGCTTATCAATAAAATATTTATTGATTTTAACAGGAGTAAAAGCGGAAATGGTTTTATCGATAAACTTCACATACGCTTTTTCTTCAAACTCTTTTTCGGCAGTGCTTATCCAATCGGCATAACCTTTAATTATGTTGTTTTGCTTTTCCTGTTCCGTTTTCTTTTGAAAGAAAACGATGTCGGTTGTCACTTCTGTTAACGCATTTTGCTTGAAAGCAGTATTGGGCAAACGGATTGCCCCTAAAAAATGGGAATTTTCAGCAATAAATTCCCTGTGCTTACTGTCAGCACTGTCCAAAAAATAACGGCTTACAACAAATGCGCCAAGCCCGCCTTCTTTGACCAATTCCATTGACTTTGCAATGAAATAGTTATGCATGGAAAAATCCAGCTGCGGAAAATTCCTGTCATACAGTTTTGTCTGTCCGAAAGGCGGGTTGCCTATGGTTATGTCAAAATGTGGGCGTTTGAAAGGTGTATTTTGAAAAGATGAAATATATGTTTTTTCTTTTGGATAAAGATATTTTAAAATATCAGCAGAAACAGTATCCTGTTCAACTGTAGTATATTCAACATTAAAAGCTTGTGGTTTAAAGCCAATAAAATTACCTATTCCTGCTGCCGGTTCCAAAATTTGCACTTTATCTTTCACGCCGAACTGTTTCAATCCTTGATACATGGTATCAATGATGTTTTTCGGCGTAAAATGCGCGTCCTGAGTGGAACGGCGTGCGTTCTTATAATCTTCTTCGGACAATAATGCTTTGAGTTCTTTATATTCCTTTTGCCAGTCATGGCTTTGATCATCAAAAACCTGAGGAAGTCCGCCCCAGCCAACATATTTAACAAGAATCGCCTGTTCTTCTTTGGTTGCGGATGCCGCTTTTTCTTTTCTTAAATGATAAAGAACTCTAAGGGCATTGATATTATCCCGATATTTTTGCTTTGGAGTTCCAACTCCTATGTTATCACTTTCGGTGATAACATAGTTTGTTAAAGTTCTGTTTTTATCCCCATCAGTTCCAATGCTTCCCAGTGGTTCAGTCCGCTGTCTATCAACTCCCAATATCTCTCCTCTTCCCTCGCTTGCACTTCCTTCTCTTCCTGTTCCGCTAGACGTATATGTAACTGTGCTCCGTTCCCATCCCATTCCAGTTCCTTCAATTTCTCCGGACTGTTCAATGCCCATCTGTCCAGGATTTTCAAAGCGGTCGTTGAACTCATTTGCATTTCGCATACTAACCATTTCCATGTTTCTTTGTTCAATACTCCCAATGCTATTTGCCCAGCTGCCATTTGTCTGTCTAACATGTTCATTCTCCTCATTGGTTACAAGTTGTTCACTTCCAAGCATACGCCTTGTGTATGCTTCTTCCTTTTCACATTCCCGCCTCAGTTCTTCGATACACTCAGGTATCAATTCCAGCAGGCTGAATTGCCTTTGTGCAGATTTTTTCTTTGCCATACAAAATCCTTAAGTTGAAGTTATTAGATAAATGGAAAAAGGTCAATAACTTTTTTACAAAAAGCTGTTTTCACTTTTTCCGGACCTTTTTCCACAAGTAAAAACGTTGCTGAAAATTTTTGTAAAAAGGTATACCTTTTTACAAAAAAATCAGGTTGATAAATGATGAGAGAAAATGCGATGTGATGAATTGAGAATTGTCCTATTAAACAAAAATTGCTGCTCCAAAAACAAATGAGCAGAAAATCGAACAGGACTTATTCTATTTTGATTAAAAGACAGAGTGTGTTTCTGAAATACTAAGAACAAAAACAATAAAAATAAGCAGAAAATTAACGATAACTAAGTATATTAAATTGTAAAAATTATGACAAGGAATTTTTATTTTACTTTTACCTTAGATTATGAATAATACCTAATTGACAAATAACGCAATTTACGTTACTTTATATTTGCGAGGTATCTTATGGAAAAAACAGCTACATTAAATTTACGAGTTAATCCTGTTATTAAACAAAATGCAGAACAAGTGTTAAAACAACTTGGTATTCCAATGGCTACCGCTGTGGATATGTTTTTACGCCAAGTATCATTAACAAAGAGTATTCCGTTTAAACTTGAAGTCCCAATGGCTCCGCGTGACCTTATTTTTGATGGAAAATCACCTGATGAGATAAAAACAATACTTCAACAAGGACTTGATGATATTGATAAAGGTAATTTAATTTCTTTTGAAGAAGTTAAAAAACAAATTGGAATACTGCAAAATGAAAATATATAGTATAGAATTTTCACAACAAGCTTTTAGTGACTTATCTGCAATTTATTTATATATTTCTCAAGAATTATATTCCCCATTATTGGCTGACAAAATTTATAAGAAAATTGAACAAAAAATTGAAAGCCTTTCAACTTTGCCCCTTCGCCATGCTGCGTTAATCACTGTGAATAACGAACAGGTTCGTCGATTGATGGTTGAAAATTATTCCATACTATATATTATTCGTGATAGTTCTGTTATTATTTTTCGCATTATTTATACGGCTTCTAATATTTTACAAAAACTTCAGTAAAATTTTTGATAAAAACCAATTTCTCGTATGGAGTGAGAAAGCATAAAATCAATCACAGGAGTGATAATAATTGCTAATCAACAAGCAAATCTTTTGTACAACCAAACAAAAGAAGCTATCTTTTTATTGGCATATATATCCTTATATTTGCGAGGAGTAAAAAAATGAACGCATATGATGTCATGACGCTTTTAGCTCTAGGAAGTTTGGCACTGTCCTGCTATCTTACTTTCTATTATTTCCCAAAACATGATAAAAAAGACCAATAAAAAATAAGTACCACCGGCTAAGCCGGTGGTTTTCTCCAGCCCTGGAAGGGCA
>CAOJPS010000266.1 GCA_948441255.1 uncultured Eubacteriaceae bacterium
TGCGCTCAAAATTTTCTTGTACCCTTTGGCTCTCTTTGTCGAACTCACGTTAAAAAATGACACGATAACGAAAATTTTAATTTTAAAAATTATTTTTAATATCTTTTGTGTGGTGTTTCCTTAACTGCTTTAAGTTTACTCTTTTTTGAGTATATGTGCCGTATATCCGTAAAACAGGAAAAAATATTAAAAAGAAAATATTTCCTATATATTGGAAATTATGGTATAATATAGAGTATAAATTTTTAAAACTACGGATTAATTAATACTATACTAAAAAAGGCGGGGATAATATGGCTTTGACAATACAAGAAAGATTAAAAGATTTGAGAGTAGAAAAGGGTCTTACGCTTGAAGAACTTGCGGAGGAAACAGGTATTTCTAAGTCATCATTAAACAGTTACGAAACAGATGAACTTCGAGAAATTGGCAACTACGCTGTTATTCAACTTGCGGATATTTATGGGGTAAGCGCTGATTATTTATTAGGCTTAACAGAAACAAAACGCTGCTCAAACAATGATATTTCGGAATTAAATTTGAGTAATAAAGTTATAGAATTACTGAAAAATAAAAATATTGATATGTCCTTATTTTGTGAGTTAGTGTCGCATAAAGATTTTTTAAAATTGTTAGCGGACATTCAGATTTATGTGAATGGTATTGCGGCTATGCAGATACAAAATCTTAATGCATGGACAGATATTGCACAGGAGGAAATTATCAAAAAATATCAGCCTGATGAAAACGATGAAACACTTTATCTTTTGAAATCTTCTCACATAGATGAGGACAGATATTTCAGTCAAAGGATATACGAAGATATTGATATTATTTTAAAAGATTTACGGAAAAATCATGAGGGCAGAAAGGAAAGCGCTCCAAAAAATTCCGCTGTAAGTGAACTTAAAGAAAGTTTGGAAGAAGCGATAAATTTTAAGGGCAGTCGTACCGAACAATTACTTATGATTTTTTGCAAACAGACCAAATTAAAATACAATAAACTAACCGAAGAAGAAAAACAATGGCTTATAAAAATCGCCTCAAAATCGGAATTAATAAAGCCTCATATTCCAAAAAAATTGAAGAAGAAAAAATAATTTTATGAAATTTATAAGAGATAAAAATAACAAGTTCTATTCAAAACAATATCACAAAAAAACTACAAAATAAAAAGTCATAAAAAATCCCTGCGAAGCAAGGGCGCAACTATACACTACTTTCGTGGTGTGTTGCGCTCTGCCGAGGGCCTCTCTCGGAAAGTTGGTAATTTTTCGCGGCTTTAGAACCACAAAAAAATATAACAGGGGAATTTATGTTTCCCCTGCGCTGACTATTGTCTGCTACCCTTTTTTATAAAATATAATTTTTAAAACATCTAAAAATCTTAAAAATAAAAATCTCAAAAAATAATATAAATCCGTTTGGCAAGCAATGTTTATGGTTATCCATAAACGAATTTTCGCTCATTATTCCTTTGGAAAATTACGCTCAATTTCTGCTTGTTGGGAAGTTTCCCAGGCCCTCGAAAAGAACGCTTCGGCGTTCTTTTTTTTAAGCCGCTTTGCGTCTGCTGAAACCTTAAAAATCATCTGCATAAAAAATCACTTTTAAAAATTTTTATTACTTTAATGTTGACTAAAATAAGTTTTAATATTTGATATTAAATTTTGTGAAAAGACTTTATAATTTATAAAATTATAGGAAATATATTTGTTTTTATTTGACAAATTTTTTAAAATATATTGACTTGTTTTATAGAAAAATGTTAAAATTTATACAGTGATAATTATATTTAAGGAAATACCGCATAATTAAAAAATAAAAATAATTTTAGCGGAAGTGTGGGTTTTTAAACCCACTTGAAGCGTATTTTTTTGCAAAATTATTTTTATTTCCTCTTTGTGCGGTGTTTCCTTAAAAGTTTTAAGATTTAAGCGTTTTTACATAGCGATATTATATTTATCTGTAAGCTGTTTTATAATTTTTGCTAATATTTTTGTACTTCAACAGGGAGGTTATTTAAAATGATAAAAAGGTTTATTCCTTTATTTATTTTGATTTTTATGATTACGATAAATGTTAATACAGTTCTTGCGGATAATTCAAAAAATATTATTTATGGTGACGCTGATAATAACGGAGAAATAACAGCAAATGATGCTTCTGATGTGTTGCAGAAGGTTCTTGATTCCGCTTATCAAACAAAGATTGATAAAGAAAAACCGGAAAATTCCAAAACTGTTATGGACGTTACGGCAGATGGCAAAATAACGGCGGCGGACGCCGCAAGCATACTTCAAAAAGCTCTTAATTCAGATTTTATTTTTCCGGCAGAAAAAATATATGATGAAACGGAAAGTATAACCGAATCTGGTGGAGATTCAGGAGATATGACGGAAGAAACAACCGAGATTAACACGGAAAATATGGACGTATTTACAGGCAATATTATAGATAAAAATACGGTTCTTGATAAAGATTTATATTGTAAAGGTGATCTTGAAGTTAAAGCTAATCTTGACCTTAATGGGCATACATTTGTTGTTGATGGAGATTTAATTCAGTCAAGCAGTACAATAAATATAAATAATGGAACGCTTATTATAAAGAAAAATTATCGAATGCAGACAAAAGAAACAGGTGAAAATGGAGAAACAATATACAGTAATTCAAGTGGAACACTGCAAATGACAAAAGAAAACGACTATGTGATTGTAAATGGAGATTTTTACGCATATGGAGGGGATCATTCCTCGGTTGCTGACGACGCCTATCATTATTTAAGAAATGGCTTACTTGAGATAAAGGGGGATTTTTATCAGGGAGGAAATTCGTATTCATTTGATTCTACAGGTAA
>CAOJPS010000267.1 GCA_948441255.1 uncultured Eubacteriaceae bacterium
TGTGCTCAGGCTATTGTAAATGCCGCCAATACAAGTCTTTTGGGCGGCGGAGGCGTAGACGGCGCAATACATCGTGCGGCAGGGCCAGAGCTTTTGAAGGAATGCAGGAAGCTTAACGGCTGCAAAACAGGAGAAGCAAAAATTACGAGTGCGTATAATCTCTACTGTGAATATGTTATTCATACTGTCGGTCCTGTTTGGAACGGAGGTAAAAATTCGGAAGAAGAAAAGCTTGCGAACTGTTATAGAAATTCGATGAAGCTTGCTGCTGAGAATAATATAAAAACAATAGCATTTCCATCGATATCAACAGGGGTTTACAGATTTCCTGTTGATAAAGCTGCAAAAATAGCTGTGAGTACAGTTAAGCGGTTTCTTGATGAAAATCCCGGAAAGATTGATGAAGTGACTTGGGTGTTGTTTGATAACAATACGTTAGATGTTTACAGGAAAGAAATAGAGTTGATTAATCAGTAATCAACATCAGAAAATTTTGGAGGAATACTAAATGAATTATAATTTTTATGGTTGGGAAAACGCCGATATAAAACCTGTTAATAATAAATATAACAAAATAAATTCGCCAAGGGAATTATATAATATGTTATCCGAAATATGGTGCGAACAAACCTGCGCGCCAAGAATGAGGAATAAATGGAACAAAGATAACAGAACATTGGGACAATGCTCAATTACCGCTTTTTTAGCTCAGGATATTTTCGGAGGAAAGGTTTATGGAATATTAAGACCGGACGGGAATTATCATTGTTATAATGTAGTGGGGGATTGCTGTTTCGACCTTACAAGCGAGCAATTCGGTGAAGAGGCAAAACATTTAGTATATAAAAGTAATTCTGAGCAATTTCGAGATGTTCATTTTTCAAAAGCTGAAAAGAAAGAGCGATATGAGTATCTTAAAAAATTGCTGGAAGATAAACTTGCGGACAATCAGTAAAACAGGAAGTGAAACTATGAATAAAGTAATAGGAATAATGGCACACGTTGACGCGGGAAAAACCACATTTTCCGAGCAGCTGCTTTATAAGTGCGGCAGTATCAAAAGTATAGGACGTGTAGATCATAAAACATCTCACCTTGACAAAGATGAAACAGAAATGAGAAGGGGAATAACAATATTTGCGGATCAGGCGGAATTTACTATTGGTGACAACAGATATTTCTTGATAGATACACCGGGGCATACTGATTTTTCTGCCGAAACAGAACGGGCAATTTCGGTACTCGACTATGGGATAATTATAATAGACGGCAGCAGCGGTGTGCAGGCACATACATTAACTCTTTTCAGAATAACACAGCGGTATAATATTCCTATATTCTTTTTTATAAATAAAAGTGATATGCTAAATTTTAACATTGCAAATGTTATTTCAGAAATAAAAGAAAGATTGACAGAAGATGTAATAGAAATAGAAAATATTGGTGATGAAAAGGTAAAAGAGTTTGTTGCGGAACGAGATGAGGATTTTTTTAATAAATATCTGGACGAAAATGTAACGGATAGTGACTGCGAAAATATTCTAAGAAAACTCATTAAGAAAAAACTATGTTTTCCTGTAATGACAGGCTCGGCGTTAAATGGTGCAGGTATCAGTGAATTTATAGAAGTTTTTGACAGGCTTACATTTACGGAAGATAAAAGTAATGAGGTTTTCTGCGGCAAAGTTTATAAGGTACGCCACGACGAAAAGGGAAACAGAATTACATTTATGAAAGCATTAGGTGGAAGTTTAAAAGTTAAGGACGAATTTTGTTTCAAAAATGATATAAGAGAAAAAATAAATGAAATACGATACTATAATGGTGAAAAGTATCGAAATACAAATACTGCATACAGCGGTGAACTTTTTGCTGTAACAGGTATAAAAAGTGCTGTTTGCGGTGATATACTGCGGTTAGATAACGAAAACGAAACAGGTATAGGAGAGTATTATATAAACAGTGCGGTTCAGGCTAAAGTTCAAACAGCCGAAGATACGAGCAGATGTATGGAAATACTTAAGATTATAGAGGCAGAAGAGCCATCTTTAAATGTAGAATACCTAAAAGATACCAATGAAATACTTATAAATGCTATGGGTAAAATACAGCTTGAAATTTTAGAGGAAATGCTTGAAAAAAGATTTAATCTAAAAGTAAGTTTCGGCAAACCTACTGTGCGGTATCAAGAAACAATCAAAGGAAGCGTTATGGGTATAGGTCATTATGAGCCGCTGCGTCATTATGCGGAAGTTCAGCTTATGTTGGAAGAAAATGAACGTGGGAAAGGCATAGAGTTTGAAAGCAGATGTCATATTGACCGACTTGCTTTAAATTATCAAAATTTAATAAAAACTCACGTTTTTGAAAAGAAACACCGAGGTATTTTAACAGGGTTTCCTATTACTGATATAAAGATTATATTAAATGACGGCATATCACACCTAAAACATACTGAGGGCGGTGATTTTAGAGAAGCAACATACAGGGCAATACGTCAGGGACTTGAAAAAGCTGAAAATATACTTCTTGAACCTTTTTACAAATATGAAATAACAGCCGAAAATGATTATATAGGCAGAATATTATCCGATATTCAGAAAATGAGAGGGAATTTTGAACCGCCTGAACAAAAGGGTAATATTACTGTAATTCACGGCAGATGTCCTGTAGAAACAATGTTTGACTATAACAGCGAACTTCTTGCTTTTACAAAAGGAAACGGTAGTATAAGTATGATTTTAGACAGATATGACGAATGTACGATAAGTGATAAAGTAATAGAAGAAATAGCCTATGACAAAGGTG
>CAOJPS010000268.1 GCA_948441255.1 uncultured Eubacteriaceae bacterium
AGCAGATTGCGGACAAACAGCAAAACGCCGTGGCGAGCCTTTTGGAACAAAGCAGAAAGCAGGAAGAACAGCTTTTGCTTTTGGAAAAGCAAAGGCAAGAGCTTGAGATACAAACCAAAGCCAAGCGGCAGGCACTTGCCCGAAGCACGGACGAAGCAAGCAGGACTTGGAAAGAACAAAAAATACCGCAAGTCATTCTTGAAATTTTAACAAAGCAAAAATAGCAAGTTTCATAGCCGTATGAGAGCGTTATTTTTTTAGCAGTGCAAAACATATCCTCGAAAGAAGCATAAGCGAATGTGTATTTCCGCCGATATTTTAAATTTTTAACAAAAAAAAACTGATGATAAAGGAAATTTTCATGCGAAAAATATTCTGCGTTTTGCTCTTCTGTCTTGTTTCCTGCGCAAAAACACCGATCTACACGACTGAAACCGTAAAACAGCCCGCGCCCAAAATCTTCCTGCAGGAAATTCCCTTGCCCGCCATGCGGACAAACCAAGACGCGACAAACGAAGATTTGCTTCTCTATGCTCTGGAACTTGAACAAAACCTCACCCTCTGCAACGCCCGGCTGAATACGATAAGAAAGAGCATGGAATAAACAAAGCCCCCGGCAGGATTTTTGCCGAGGGTTTCTCTTTTAATTAAGTTGTCATAATTTGAAAAAATGCTTATGATTTAACAGAAAGGAAAAAAAGATGTTAAAATATTGGTCTAACGCTTTTATGACAACAGGGTCGGCAATCATAGCCACCGCTATTTTTACGGATACGCGGATGTATGGTGTTTTTGCCGGTGTATTTTGTGTTATCTTAGGAGCTTTTTTATGCTATTTAAGTTTATTGAAAGGAGGTAGTAAATGAATCCCTATACATATATAATTATTGGAGCTTCTGTTATTGCAGGAGTCTTATATTTTCTTTATAAAATAGGAAAAATAAGCTGAATTATAATAAGCCCTCGAATGAGGGCTTGTTTTATTTAATATTGTTTTTATACTGTTGGCTGGCTTTTTTTTGCCAGCCGAATGCCAAAATTTCCAAGACAGATAATAAAAATTAAAATTCCGGTCCATACTGGCATAATTCACTCCTCAAATTTTAAACGGCTTTCCATTTCAGACAAAGAAATTGTTTTTTTGCCGTTTTCCAAAAATTCAGCATACGCTTTATCAGCGGATAAAGCGTTTTCCCGGTCTTCAAAATATGATTCCAAGATGGAGCAGATGAGATAATCTTTTGTTTGCCCCTGTTCTTTTGCCAGCGTATTCAGAAGGTTTTCCAAATGCGGGGGAATATTTATTGTCAGCATTCTTTATTTCTTTTACCTGTGTCAATCAATTGTTCATATTGTTTGTTAAAAATTAATGATTGTCAATAGTTGAAAAAATGCTTATGATTTAATTAGAAAGGAAAAAAGATGGATTATAAACCGTTACTTATAACAATAAAAGATTTCAGTGTGAACTTTGCAGTTGCAAGTTTTGCTGTTTCAGCATTTCAGTCTGTTTGGTATGGTATCATCTCAGGATTGTTTTTTATATTAATTGCTGTTTTTATCAGTGTAAAATTAGGAGGAGAATAATTATGCCGCCTATTTGGATTTTTATAACCGCATTATCTGTCGCTGTCGGTGCATTTGCTGTTTATATTGTGCATAAGGCTGAAAAGCAGAATAAGGCTAAGTAAGAAATGACCTCTTATATCCTTATTGGTATTGGAATGACTGTTATCGCAAGTTTTTGGTTTTCCTGCATAAGATTGGAAAGATAAATCAACGAACAAAAAAAATAATTCATAAATAAGCCCTCGGACGAGGGCTTATTTATGAATATGTATATGTATTTCTTCTTTTTGTGATAATTCCACATTATTTTTTGTTTGTGATAATTCCACATTATCTTTTGAAGGAATATTACTTATAAATTGTTCTAAGAAAATAATGAGAAAACATAACAAAGCTATTAAAGAAATAATACTTATAAGATTTATAAGAAACGGTAATGAACAGGAAAATAGTATAAATTCAAAATCATTTTTAATTTCAAAATTTCCACTCTTGTAAATAATATTATAACATATCCAAATAATTACTGCCCCTATAAAAACTTTACTTGCTCCTATAGCTTTTTGAATTTGATTTTTTTCTAACAATTCTGCTTTGGAAGATGTAAGTATAGTTGTAATAAGTATAATTGAAAAAGTTCCGCAAAGTAGTATATCACTAAATTTTATGATGTTAAAATCTAACAAATTTTTATAATTAATGTGTCCTAAATATGCTAAAAATACATATAATACATATAATGCAACAACAACAACGGAGAAACAAAGACTGTTATTAAAAATAAAAGACAATATTTTTTGAAGAAATTTCATTATCATTCCTTATTTATTTTCCAATCTCCACTGACCACATAACATTGAACAATGGATTTTTATTCAGCTTTTTGCCCATGGTTTTCTCAATGTCTGCATTGAGAGTTTCTTCTTTGTCCATGGGAAGGTCACCGGCAGTATCAAGATATTTTGTGCGAAGCTGCCCCCATAATTGCAGATAGGTGAGCTCGTCGGCTGTAAATCCCCGTTCGCAGGCGACAGCGTTTTCCCATTTTTTAGAAGCTGTTTTTCCGTCAAAGCCTTTTTGGTCGGGAATATAGACAATAAAGGCAAGCTGCCTGTCCGCCCACGCATTGCCCGTGTTTTGCGCCAGCATATTGACGATGGTCACGGGAGCGGCGGTTCTTTGATACGCTTCATGAGCCACATGCAT
>CAOJPS010000269.1 GCA_948441255.1 uncultured Eubacteriaceae bacterium
GCGAAACTACGTTTCGCTGAGTTTCACTGTAATTTTTCATCGAACTCACATTATAATTATAATACTATTGGAAAATTATTTCAATACTATTGAAAAATTTTAATAAAGGTACTGTTTTTTTTGTCATTTAAGAGTTATAATAGTGTAATATGAAGGAAACACCGATAAATTAAAAAATTATTTTTAATATCCTTTGTGCGGTGTTTCCTAACAAACGTTGAGTAAACGTTTGTTTAACATTATGAAAAGGATTGAAGCTATGAATATAAAAGATTTGCTTGGGAAAAAAATTTTGTTTTTTGACGGCGCTATGGGTTCGATGCTCCAGAAAAGCGGACTTAAAACCGGTGAATTGCCGGAAACGCTTAATATTACGAATCCTGAAATCGTTATTGATATCCATATGCGTTATCTTAAAGCAGGGGCTGATATTATAAGCGCCAACACTTTTGGCGCTTATTCCACAAAATATGAAAATGTCGAGGAAATTATTAAACGAGGAATAGAAAATGTTAAACAGGCTATAGCGCTTTTGGAACTGGAGAATAAATTTATCGCTCTTGATATGGGTTCTGTGGGAAAACTTTTGAAACCTTTGGGTGAGCTTGATTTTGATGAGTGCTATGAAATATTTAAACGTTCAGCTATAGCGGGTGAAAAGGCTGGCGCCGACCTTGTTATACTTGAAACTATGTCTGATACTTATGAGGTTAAGGCGGCTGTTTTGGCTATCAAGGAAAATACATCTTTGCCTATTATATGCACTATGACTTTTGACGATAAAGGTTTTGCTCTTACAGGCGCCGATGTCGCTGTTATGACAGCTCTTTTGGAAGGACTTGAGGTTGACGCTCTTGGTATAAACTGCGGACTTGGCCCTATTCAGATTAGAGGTCTTTTTGATAAACTTATTAGATTGTCATCACTTCCGATTCTTGTTCAGCCTAACGCTGGGCTTCCTCATATTGAAAACGGAAAAACCGTTTATGATGTTTCCCCTGATGAGTTTGCCCAATATATGAAGGGGTTTGCCCAGGACGGCGCCTGGCTTATTGGCGGCTGCTGCGGAACAACGCCGGAGCATATTCAAAAAACTGTGGAGCTTTGCCGAGATATTGTTCCGCCGAAAGTTACAAAAAAGAACGATACTATTGTGTGTTCTTATTCCAAATCAGTTATTATTGACAAAAAGCCTGTTGTTATAGGCGAGAGAATTAATCCTACGGGTAAAAAGAAATTTAAGGCTGCCCTTAAAGAGGGTGATATGGACTATATACTTAATGAGGCTTTATCTCAAGCGGATAATCACGCCGATGTCCTTGATGTGAACGTGGGGCTTCCTGAAATTGATGAAACAGAAATGATGATTGAGGCTGTTAAAATAATTCAAGCTTCGGTTAATTTGCCTTTGCAAATTGACAGTTCTACACCAGAGGTTATTGAAAAGGCGCTGAGGGTTTATAATGGTAAACCCCTTGTTAATTCTGTAAATGGAAAGCCTGAAATTATGGAAAAGGTTTTTCCTGCGGTTAAAAAATATGGCGGGGTTGTAGTTGGTTTGTGCATAGATAGAGACGGTATTCCCAAAACAGCTGAGGGAAGATTGGCTATCGCGCGAAAAATTGTTGAGACGGCTGAAAGCTATGGAATTCTCAAAAAAGATATTATTATTGACACGCTTACTTTGACTGTCAGCGCTCAGCAGGAGGAATCCAGGGAAACACTTAGAGCGTTGACGCTTGTTAGAAAAACACTTGGAGTTAAAACTGTTTTGGGTGTTTCTAACATTTCATTTGGATTGCCTAACAGAAGTCTTGTTAATACAACCTTTTTGGCGCTTGCTTTACAGTCGGGTCTTAACGCGTGTATAATAAATCCTTTGTCAAAACCTATGATTGATACTATAAGCGCTTATAATATACTTTATGGAATTGACAAGGGCTGCGGTGAATATATTGAACTCCAGAGCGAAGCTAATTTTAAGGAAGATATTGGAATAATGTCGGTTTCTCCTAAAACATCCTCACTTAAAGATATTATTGTTAAAGGGGTTAAAGACGGGGCTTTTGAAGAAACAAAAAGGCTTCTTGAGGAAGAAAAAGAGGAGCCGATGAATATTATTAATGATTATATTGTTTCCGCTCTTGATATTGTGGGAGATGGATATGAAAAAGGAAAGTATTTTTTGCCCCAGCTTATTATGAGCGCTGAAACGGCTAAAAGCGCTTTTGCGGCTATTTCGGAATTTTTGAGCCAAAGCGGCGCGGTTCAGGAAAAAAAGGGTAAAATTGTTATCGCTACCGTTGAGGGTGATATTCACGATATAGGGAAAAATATTGTTAAAGCTTTGCTTGAAAATTATGGTTTTGATGTTATTGACCTTGGGAAAGATGTTCCTGTTTCTGTAATTGTTGATAAGGTTGAAAAATATGATATTAAACTTTTGGGTTTAAGCGCTCTTATGACTACTACAGTGGTTAATATGGAAAAGACTATAAAAGAAGTTAGAAAGGTTAAGCCTGACTGCAAAATTATGGTTGGCGGCGCTGTTTTGAACGAGGATTATGCCAATGAGATTGGCGCTGATTTCTATGGAAAAGACGCTCTTGCTTCTGTTGGGTATGCTCAGAAAGTGTTTGGATAGATTTGGAGGATTTATTATATGAAAATTCAGGAATCAGGAGAAAATTATCTTGAAACTATTTTGATTTTGAAAAAAAGAAACGGCTGTGTAAGAGCCGTTGATA
>CAOJPS010000270.1 GCA_948441255.1 uncultured Eubacteriaceae bacterium
TTCCATACTTATTTTTTACAACCGCGTTTTCTCTTTTTTCCGCTCCTATATAACCTGTAACCTGTAAAAACATTTTTTCCTGTATGCCATTATTTACAAGTATATTACGAAATCTTCCTATCGTATCTCCATCTGGTATCTGATTTGATGAATCTACTCCACAAAAATTTGAAAACGCCCGGCTGTCTATTACTTCCGTCATTACTTTCATATCTGATAAATCATACAGATTTTAAAGTATATTTATACGCAGCATTAGTTCGAGGTCGTAGGGCTTATTGCTTCGCTCTCCTTTGTAATAGCAAGGTTTTATTATCTCTATCCACTCGTTCCATGGTATTATTCCTTCTATCTTCTATAAAAATTCTTTTTTGCTTGTTTTTATTTGTGCAAGTTCGTCCATTACATTTGAAAATGTTATTTGTTTATTAATATTTTTATTTTATCATATTTTTTCCTCTATGTCTATTGTGCGGTATTGCCTTTACAGAAGTATTCAGCTTTGTTTTTGATAACGATGTTTTCTCTTTAAATTTTTTTATTTGCCGTCTTTTCATATTTTAACGAATGGGCATTTTCTGTAACTATAAGAGAAGAATTTTTTGTTTCGTCAGAAAATGATTTATTTTCATCAGAATTTTTAAAATCAATAAAATTATCATCAATAAAATTTTCCCGCTTTTCGATTTTATCAAAGCTGTTTGATGAATTTCCCTCTTTTATTTCTTCCTGATTAGACTTTAAATTTCTATAAGTCTGTGAATGTTTTTTATTCGTGTCAGCATTATCTTCTTTAAAAACAAAATCTTTTACAATAGTGTCAGATATGCCTGATAGCAATAGGTAAGCCTTTGAGGTTATCTCTAGCTTTTCCCCTGCTCCACACCGTACGTGCGAGTTTCCCCGCATACGGCGCTCCCTCAATAATTATTCACTCTTAATAATTTCATTTCCGCATTTAATACGATATTTATTCAATTTATCTAGTTCTTTAGGTTGTAGATTGAGTTTGTCTAAATATATTTGTATAGTGTTATCATTTGTTGCGTGTATTAACTTGTGTATTTCATAGGTTATTAGTGATAAATTTTTATATTCATCTGTACCGCCTAGACATTTTGGTATAATGTGATGTGTTTCTAAAGTTTCGTCTAGCGGTTGTTTAGTTATAGCACATTTACCTTTCTGTGCTGCAAATAGTGATAATCTGTTATCATTATATTCTATACTCATTGATAATACTGGATGTTTAGCCATATAATTCATAATATCGATATTGACATATCCTAATTTATTATGTATGGCTTTTCTTCCCTCCTTTGTATAATTGTTTGTATCTTGTTTACATAAACTTTGGCGGTGTTGTGCTTATAGCATTAATGGGATACATTATATGCTTTAGTATAAATATTTTCTTGCCGCCGTAATGAGCGTATCTTTTATTATATTCATTACTAATACAACCTGTTTTTGTTTTTAGACTTCTCAATCTATGTTTAAGACAATTTGAGAGTTTATAATCTATTTCAGAAAAATCATTATTTACTTCCGTTGCTATTTTATAATAGTTTTGTAATCCTACTATTAAACGATTTAATATATATACTGTCATTGGGTTAGGTTTATTTTTCTGCATATAGTATATTTGTTCTCGAATAATATTTATAGCATTTTCTTTTGCTTTATCAGTCATTTTAGACGTTACTATCCATTTATGATTTTTCTGTTTTGCTTTTATTATTATTCCTAGAAATTCAGAACCCGATTTTCTAACATCTGTTATAATTGATTTATCTGGACTGATTTCTAACTTTAATCTTTCTAACAACCATTGTTTGGTTGCTTGAAATATTTTATTGGCAGTTATAAAATATTTGCAGAATATTTTAAAATCATCGGCATAGCGTACAAAGTAAATTTCTTTTAACTTAGAAGTTCTTTTTAGCTCTTTATACTTTGTATAATTTTGTGAATATTGATGATTAGTTTCAAATGTTTCCCATTGGTTACTTAACCACCAATCTAATTCATTTAATACCACATTAGCAAGTAATGGTGAGATGATTCCACCTTGAGGTATTCCTTTATCTGGTATTCCCTCTTTTTCTATTTCGGATTTTAACATTTTACCGATAATACATAGAACCTTTTTATCTCTTATTCCTATAGTCCATAACTGTTTCATTAATTTACTGTGGTTGACATTATCAAAGAACCCTTTAATATCTACATCAACTACAAAATAACAGTGGTCTAAATTTATTTTCTTGTACATATACGCTATTGCGTTTTCTGTACTTCTAATAACGATAATCTTGGAATAATTCCTATTTTTATACAAAAGGTATTATTTGATATTGTTTTTTGAAATCATAATTAAGTTTTAGCCGTGTACAATTTCTAAATATGCTATAATCTTTTTGCAACATATTTTTCATACTCTATAGTATAATAAAAAAGCAAGCTGCTTTAAATATCTAATTTGCTTTTTTGTTTTGTATTTTTGATAGTTCATAGATAGCGAACATTTTAATTATATATTCGTAAAGTAATATATTTTACGAGTCATTATTATTTTACCTTTTCAGTGTATGGGCATAGTTATCAACTTCATACCAATTTATTACAAACCCCGCACCCTTTTTACAAAATACCGAACAAGATGTATTTTCCTTGTCAACACCTTTGTCATAGGCTATTTCTTCTATTACTTTATCACTTATCGTACATTCGTC
>CAOJPS010000271.1 GCA_948441255.1 uncultured Eubacteriaceae bacterium
AATTATTTTCGCAAGGCAGCGGAGGGAGAGCATAGCCGAAGCCTATGCCGACCAACGATAACACAGCGAAAAGGATTTTTGACCGCCGAACTTTTTCATTTTTTAAGTTGATTGACTATAAATATTTATATTCAAAATAACTCCAAAATCTCCAAAGGCATATCAACAATACAGTCAGCGTTGTTATCTATAAGTTCCTGCCTATCACGAAATCCCCACGTAACACCAACAGTAAACATTCCAGCGCTTTTTCCCGTACGCATATCCGTATTTGTATCTCCTATATAGACGCATTCTGAAACTCTAACTCCCAATTTCTTCGCGATAATTAAAGCTCCCTCTGGAGATGGCTTTCGCTCAAACTCATCACTCTGACCAAGAATTACATCAAAACAATTTTCTCCAAACAAAGATGTAACAACATCAATAGCTCTGTTATGAGGTTTATTTGTAAGGACGGCAATAAACACGCCGTCACTTTTAAGCCTTTTTAACAGCTCATCTATTCCATCAAAAGCCTTAACCTTATACATACTAAACTTTTCATACATTTTTTTATGAACAGCTTTCGCCCTTTCAAAAAGCTTAAATTCCGTATCCCCAGCGGCCGCAAGGCTTCTCTGAATCATAACCTTAGCGCCGTCGCCAGCAAATTTTTTATACATATAAACAGGATTAGGCTCAAGCCCAACCTCTTTAAGCGCCAAATTAGTACAATAAGCAAGAGATTCAAGCGAATCCGCCAAAGTACCATCCAAATCAAATATGCACGCTTTATACATAATCACTACCCCTTAACATTATAAAAAGTTTTATACTCAAACTCATCAACCGATAAAGGTTTTGAAAAATAAAATCCCTGAGCCGTATCACATCCATATTCCATAAGAAAGTCAATTTGTTCTTTATTTTCAACACCTTCCGCGATAACCCTAAGATTAAGCTCTTTAGCCATTATAATAGTATGTTTAAGAACAATTTTTCCCTTTTTAGTAACAGCCTTGTCAAGAAATCCCTTGTCTATTTTAATAACATCAACATTAATATTCTGAAGCATTTTCAAAGAAGAATACCCTTCACCAAAATCGTCCATTTCCAAAATAAATCCATACTTCTTAACTTTCTCCAAAATTCCGCATACTGTATCATTATTATCAATAAAAACACCCTCCGGAAGTTCAAGTCCAATAAGATTATGCGGAATATCATATTTTTGGGTAAGCCATAAAAGCATATCCAAAAAATTAGGATTAAAAATCTGCCTTCTCGACACATTAACAGAAATAGGAACAGGCTTAAACTCCAAATCAATCCATTTTCTCAAAATACGGCAGGCTTCTTCCCAAATATATTCATCAAGCTTAATAATAAAACCATTTTTTTCAAAAAGCGGCAAAAATTTATCCGGCAAAAGAAAACTATTTTTATCTCTGTTCCAGCGAACAAGAGCCTCAGCGCCAACAATATTTTTATTTTTAAGGTCATATTTCGGCTGCAAATACATATAAAACTTTTTATTGTCAAGGGCATTATACATTTCCGCTTCAAGTGCTGTTTGAGCAAGTATTTCCTTTCTAAAATCAGTATCATAAAACATATACGTTTTTTTATCCGCGGAATTATAATTTTTCTTTGCTATATTCGCTCTATCACACATAACCTCAATATTTGAGTTTTTATCATCAACAATATAAACTCCAAAAACAGGAGAAATATTAATTATAAATTTAGATAAAGAAATTTCCTTTATAATTTTATCAATAATATTATTTATCTCCGCTTCATCTGAATATTCCATAGCAATACAAAAATTATCTGTATATCTCCTTCCAAAAACAAAATTGTCAGAAAAAATCCTCTGAAGAATTATAGCAACCTGCCTCAAAACCGTCTTGCCTGTTTCAACTCCATAAACATCGTTTATTATTTTAAATTTATCAATATCCATAACAATAATAGCAAATTTTCCTTTAGGATTATTTTTAAATTTTTCAGCAGTATCAATATTAAATTTTTCAAAATTTCTTATATTTGTAATCTCGTCAAATTCCGTTTTATATTTAAGCCTGTTAAGCATCTTAATTTCCTTGTCTATAATTTGAATTATCCCAAACATTTGTTCAATATTTTTACCTCTTCCAAATTCAGAAAAAGCGGAAATTTTACACCAAATAAATTCCTCTCCAATTTCTCTAACTCGACAAGTCACCTGTGCTATAGTTCTGCCATTTTTAATTTTTCTAATAAATTTAACAAACTGAACGGCATCTTCTCTAAAAATAAATTTATTAATATCAAACATTTTAAAAGAACAGCCTTTTATTCCAAATCTTTGTTCTAAGTTTTCCGAAAACGTAATACCAAAATTTCTGCTCCATTCAAAAGTGCCGATATCTGTATACTTCATAATTTCCATATATTTTTCAAAGTTATTTAAAATATCATTATTGACTTTTAATTTATCATCAACCATAATCACTTTAAAAGGCTCCTTCAAAAAATCACTTCTTTAAAGCAATACCGCATAATTCAATAAAAATATTAAAAAAATCCACAAAATCTTAATTGCGCGGTATTGCCTTAAAAAAATATTTATCATTTCAAACCATTATCACTCCATAGTCAATCAACTTGAAAATCAAGTTGATTGACTATAACAGCTTTCATATATAGTGAAAGAACTTGAATAACGGTAAAAAAATATTTTACGTCCGCTTACGGC
>CAOJPS010000272.1 GCA_948441255.1 uncultured Eubacteriaceae bacterium
TTTTTGGGGGTCTGGACCCTTTTTATCGGGAAAGCGTTCCCGTTTCGATAAAAAAAGGGTCCATTAGTTATAAATTTTATCGAACTCATGTTATAATAAATTTTGCTGATTATAAAAAAGGGTGTGAAAAATTTTTTCACACCCTTTTAAAATAATCTCTTTATTCAGCGTCAATAACCTGTTTTGCCATATTTATAAAGTCATCAGGCTCAATCCATTCACTGTCCATTGATAAAATATTGTAAGCTACTCCATTTTCATACCAGACAACGCTTTGATTAATTTGAGTTTCAATTTCAGAGCTTCCATAAGCAAGCATAAGCTTATTTTGTTTGTAAAGCTCTATTTCTTCGTCAGAGAGGTAAGGATAAACCTTAGTAATATCGTCAGCGTCGGGATTTGTCTTTTTAACCTCAGCCATAATGGTTTCCGCTTTTGCTTTGTCTTCGGCGCTTACCACATTATCCTCCAAATCAGGCGGAAAGGCTTTGTATGTGTAGTCGGAATAGTGTATTTCAACGTTTTTATAATCAACGGCTTTGTCGAATTGTTCGTCAGAATACATATCCTCAGGCATTTTGTGAGCGCTGAAAAAGATTCTCAGTTCTTTGTCCGTGCCTTTGTTTTTGAGATAGTCAAAGTGGGCTTCTTTATTTTCAATAATTACGTTTCCGGTGTCATCTGTACCTTTAGTGTCGGAATAGTTATAATTGTCAAATTTAAAGCCGTTTTCAAAATCTTTTACATATTTAAAGCTGTACCCAAATTCGGATTGAATTGTATCTTTATCGGGAAAATTTGTTTTTTCCGTAAGATTAGAAGAACTGCTGTGCCAGCCGGCTAATCCGGTGGATGCAACAATTCCAGTCGCAACGGTAAGGCTCAAAATAACGGCGGCGGCAATAGCGTAGGATTTTTTAAATTTACGTTTCATAGTAATTCCTCCATTCACTTCTTTTTTTATTTCCAAAAGCATACTGTCGGAAACTTCAGCGTTTTCGGTGACATATTCAAAAGTTCTTTTTATTTTCTCGTCAAAATCATTATCGAATATATTTGAGGACTTCATCGCTTCCACTCTCCTTTGAAAAATCATATAAAAACTTTTTAAGCTTTTTTCTCGAGTTAAAAAGCCTCGATTTTACAGTTCCTTGAAAACACCCCATAATCTCAGCAATTTCTTTTATTGAGAAGTCATTGAAATAAAAAAGTATAACAGTTGTTTTTGATTTTTTGTCAAGCATATTGATAGAACGGTAAAGTTCCTCATATTCTTCTTTTTTAAAAACATTTAAAGAACTTTTTTCAAAAGAAACAGAATTTGCCTCTGCCTGTTCAAAAATATCCTCAACGGGAGTAACTTTTTTGTTATATCCGGAGTGTTTCCAGGAAAGTCTTGTCACGATTTTAAAAAACCAGGGCTTAAATAACTCAGGATTTTTAAGAGCCTTAATTCTTGTATAGCATAGTATAAAAGCCTCTTGAACAACATCTTCGCTTGTGAAAAGATTTCCTGTAATAAGATAAGCTGTTCCCAATGCTTTATTCTTATATTTGTGAAAAATATCCTCAAAAGCGGAAAAATCGTCATTTTGCATATTAACAATCAATTCAGCCTCACACATAATAACCTCCCATTTTTGAAAATTTTGAATAGTCAAAGATAATAAGTCAATTTTTTAATACGGAAATCAATTTTCACGTCCGCCGCAGGCGATTTAAAGTTTTCGGTCAAGCCTTTTTCAATATGTGCCGCAAAGAAGTGCGGACGGCGCAAGCCGGCTTTTGGTTTTGCCAAAAGCACTGACTAGCTTGTGGGTTCGGGCAAAGCCCGATTAATATTAGACTTCTTTCGAAACTTCATATTGATACAAATATTGTTAGAAAAAAATATTTTCTACAATGTTTCTTAACGCTATCGGCGTTTAAAAAGCAAAACGCCTTTCGCTAAAACATTGAATAAAATATTTTTTTGTTGGGTTGAAGTAATTTTGCGGTTTCGAAAGAAGTCTATTTTAAATAAAATTATATTATAAAAAATTTTGTTTAATCTTTCAAAAATTGATTTCCGTGATTTCATATATATATAGTCAATAAACTTAAAAAATAAAAAAGTTCGGCGGTCAAAAATCCTTTTCGCTGTGTTATCGGCGGTCGGCATAGGTTTCGGCTATGCTCTCCCTCCGCCGCCTTGCGAAAATAATTTTTGTATCGCCTCCTTTTTTCTATTTTCAAGTTGATTGACTATAAATAAGTGTTTCCTTAAAAGGTACCTTTGTATATAAGAGCAAATGGAGTATAAAAAGGTTCATAAATTTAAAAATTTTTATTTTCTTTTTTTTCGGTATTGCCTTAATAGTCTTTTATGATATAGTCAACAAACTTAAAAACAAACAAGTTCAGCGAGAAAAAATCCTTTTCGTCGTGTTGCCGTCAGTCGGCGCAGGCTTTCGACTGCGTTCTCCTTCCGGCGCCTTGCGAAAATAATTTTTTTCTCGCTTCCTTTTACTCGTTTTCAAGTTTGTTGACTATAAAATTATCAGTATTCTCATCTGTAAAAAACTCAACTATAGTGAAAGAACTTGAATAATGGTAAAAAAATATTTTAACGTGAGTTCGACGAAAAATTACGATAAAACTCAGCGAAACAAAGTTTCGCACGAAAGTTTTTGTCAAACTTTTTTTAAAAAGTTTGTGGAGTTTGAGGCTGGTCGCAAAGCT
>CAOJPS010000273.1 GCA_948441255.1 uncultured Eubacteriaceae bacterium
GTGACACTCATCATAAATGACACAGGAAAAAAAATCCAAATAGTACAATAAATTTTTTGGTTCTTTTCCTTTAATTTCTTTTTCAATACTTTGATATGTTTTAATATTTATATATTCATTTAAGGTACACTTTACCTTCCAATCTGAGGACTCCCTGCACAGTTCTTCTTCCACATTTTCTAGTTCTTCTTCTAGTTGCATTTTTAATATCCGTCTATTAACTAGATAGAGAATTCTCATATTATTCTTTATTGCCCATTTCAGAAATATATGTAATATAAAATAACTTTTTCCGCTACCAGTAGGAGAAGTAATAAAAATAATATTTCTATTTTTCCACTCTTTATATTTTTCTCCTATTTCATCTGAAACAAACCGTTTTTCAACCTTTTGTTCTTTGTCCTTTTTTTTGAATTCTTCTTGCATGACTTCTCCTTAAACTAAGTTTTTTGGAATTTTGGATTGATTACCATATAGCCGATTCCAATTTCCAAGCATTTTAACAAGAAAACTAATAATTGTTATAAAATTCCAACTATTTCTCACGCCTTCTTTATCATTTCACCTATCCAAACAATATCTTTTATTCAATCTACCACAAATATTTTTATATTTATACTAAATTCTGGAAATTAATAGTTTTTTTCCAGTAACCAAAATGTAATTTCCACATATTCACTTCTATCACCCACGAGTACTTTTGTCAATTCGCCTAATATACTTGAAGCAGAGGCTATGCAGTTGGCATAGGCACAACAAATACCTTATTTTACCACTGGAATCTGGAATTTGAGGCATTTTCCAGATTCCAGTAACCATTTACAGCCTCCGCCCCTCCCTTCTGCCCTCTCCATATCCATCAATGCCCATCAATATTTTCCGGAAACCGCCCCCTCCTCATATTCCTTATAAAACTGCAATGATATATCCGCCGCAGCCGCAAGCTATTCTAATAAATCCTCTGCTTTACAACCGAGTGTCTGCGCCAACACAAACAAGTTACTTGCAGTTGCCTTGTTTATATCCTTTGCCCGCTGTTCATATTGCTGAATCATTCGGAGTGTTACCCCTGATTTTTCAGACAGCTCTTTTTGTGAAAGTCCGATTGCCCTGCGTACTGTCTGCAATTTTGTAGGTAAGTTTTTGCGTTCAAGTATAGAATTTGCTATATCAACAAACTTTTCCTCCGCCGCTTCGTGCAAGGTGGGGTATAACTTATAAATTTCACTCATAGGCAGATATTTTTTAATTTCCTTAAAACTCTTTCCTGTATTCCATTGATAAAACGCAAGTATCCAACCGCACCAATATTCAGGTGAGTAGTCGTATTCAATCTGTGGTGCAGACAAATCAATATTTTCCCTTGTACGATTTAAAACTTCCCATACAAGCTCTGTTCCCGAAAGACCTGATACGAACTTTGGAACGCCGCTGGCAAATTGTTCTGCAATACCGCTTATAATAAACATATCAAGAAAATCATCCATCGGGATCTTCAAGACAGTTGCCGAATAATCAAATGCTTCGCCAAGGTTTCTCATAGCATCATTCAGATAAAGTTCATCGTAAGCGTACATCATAACTTGTCATTTCCTCTCTAATAATATCTCTCATATAAATACCGTCAATATCTTCTTTTTCAAGCTCTGCAAAAAAAGCATTACGGGCTTCATCATCTCTCATTTTTCTGCGGGCATAGTAAATAGTATTATCTGCCAATTCAGCGGATTTAAACTCTATTTGATTAAATGCTTTTTCACTTTTTAAAACATACTGCTCACCGAGTTTGCCAAGGCGCATAGCATAGTTTAACTGGCTCAAAGAAATTTCGTTACTGATAAAGGCTCTTGCAAATGAGAAATATGAATCATCTGCACGGTAACCGATAACTAAATCATATTCGCTGATATCAACTAAAAAATACTCCTTCAACCATTGAACACCTCTGCGCATAACAGGAGTTGACACACGGAAACGACGATTTTCCATAAGCAGAGCAAGCCAATGAAGAATCGTATATTCTTCTGAAAATAGATTTAAAATCTTCAAACCTACTGTATCAAGCTCATATTTGTTCGCAAAACCGTCAACACCTTCATTACAGGACCATTCCTTTGCAAGCTCTATATGTTCGGTACAATAAAAGCCCTGACCATAATCATTATAAACCTTGCCTTTTCCCAAAAGAGGCTTTTCAATTTTTCCGTTTGAACCGTGATATAAAACAATCTTACTCATAATAAATCTCCTCGTAGTATCTCTCAAGAGTTACCTGTTTATATTATATCCCTAAAGAGTCAGTTTGTCAATATATCCAACAATGCCCGCCAATATTTCTCCGGAAGCCGCACCCGTCCCTCCTCGTATTTCTTATAAGACTGCAACGGTATATCTGCCGCAGCCGCAAGCTCTCTCTGTGACAATCCCATTACAAAAATAATATTTATCCATCCCCAAATATACCGCCATCTTCTTTAGCATTTGCACATTCATATGTTCCTCTGAAACTTTACCGTTCATATAATTGAATATGGTTTCTTTTGCATATCCAATCGCTTTGGCAATCTTATATTGCGGAACCTTTGCTTTGTACATACAATACCGAATCCTGGCCGAAATACTCTGCTCAAGCTTCGCCTTATCCTCAAACATCCCCCCGAATACTT
>CAOJPS010000274.1 GCA_948441255.1 uncultured Eubacteriaceae bacterium
GCAGACTTTTGAGTAAAATAAATTTTTTTACTTCTTTTTAAGTTCTTTCACCATAATTACTGTCTTAATCACTGTTTTTACCGACTAAATAAGTTTCGCCCCGCCTCTTAAACGACGGGTACTACTCTTATAATTCGTCGTCGGTTACTCATATTTTTATAAAATAAAAATATGAGTAGTCTTTGACTCAGTGGTTCTAAAAAATATGGAGGTGTCTTTATGGAAATATCCGAATCGGAATTTAAAGAAATAACCGATTATGTTAAATTAAATTACGGCATAAATTTAAAAAATAAAAGGACTCTTGTTGTTGGCCGATTAGAAAATTATCTTGTAAGAAACGGTTATAAAAGCTATAATGAATATATCACAAAAATAAAAAACGACCCAAAAAGCAGAGAAGCTCTAACACTAGTAAATCAGCTTACAACAAATCATACATATTTTTTAAGGGAAAATCTTCATTTCAATTATATGAAAGACATTGTTCTCCCACAGATTTTAGCCAAAGAGGCGGATAAAAAATCTGTATACATATGGTCAGGAGCAGCGTCGACAGGAGAAGAGCCTTACACGATAGTTATGACGCTGCACGATTTTTTCAAAACCCGACCTGGGTGGGATACAAGAATACTGGCCACAGATATAAGCACAGACGTTTTAAATTACGCTAAAGAAGGAGTCTATATGAATGAACAGCTTGAATCAATCCCATCAAGCTGGAAAAAAATATACTTTGAAAAATATTCTCCCGAAAAAATGCGGCTAAAAAAAAGTATAAGAGATGACGTTATATTCCGCGTTCAAAATTTAATGCAGCCATTAAGCTTCAAAAACAAATTTCATATAGTTTTTTTAAGAAATGTAATGATATACTTTGACGACGACACAAAATTTAAATTAGTAAATAAAATTTATGATTGTATGCGTCCCGGTGGTTATCTTTTTATTGGTATGACCGAGGTTCTGGACAAGAGAAATACAAACTTTAAATATATACAATCCTCAATATACCAAAAAATATAAAATATGGAGGTTGTGAATTATTATGAAAAAAATACGAGTATTGATTGTAGATGATTCTATGCTGTTTCAGGAGTTTTTAGTACGAGCGATAAACAGCGACCCTGAAATAGAAGTAGTAGGGACAGCAAAAGATCCGTTTGAGGCAAAAGACGCCATAATGAAATTTAAACCAGATGTAATGACTCTTGATGTTGAAATGCCAAGAATGAACGGAATAGAATTTTTAAGACAGCTTCTGCCTCAGTATAAACTCCCTGTTGTAATGGTCAGTTCATTAAATGAGGTAGTTTTTGACGCCTTGTCTGTAGGAGCCGTTGATTTTGTAACAAAACCAACAGCGTTAACAGCACAAAATATTGAGGAATTTGTAAGAACCGAGCTTGCCGCCAAAATAAAGGCAGCGGCACATTCAAAATTGACAATAGGAACAAGAGCGAATACGGCGGCAATATCCCAAAAAATGGCGTCAGCAAACACGGCGAAAGCCCGAAACAGTAAAATCCGTGTTATAGCTATAGGAGCGTCAACCGGAGGTACAGAAGCTATTTTAAGTGTGTTAAGCCAACTTTCTCCCGATGTTCCTGGAATTGTCGTAACACAGCATATGCCGCCTGGATTTACGACAATGTATGCCAAACGATTAAACACAAAATGTTCATTAAACGTAAAAGAAGCGGAAACAGGAGATATAATTCTGCCAGGCAGGGTTCTTCTCGCCCCGGGAAGCAAACAAATGACAGTCTATAAAGACAGCGACTCATTATTTAAAGTAAAATGCTTCCAAGGAGCAAAAGTAAGCGGTCATTGTCCTTCTGTAGACGTTCTTTTCAATTCAGTAGCTGAAAATGTAAAGAGCAACGCTATAGGAGTAATATTAACAGGTATGGGAGCAGACGGAGCAACAGGACTTTTACTTATGAGAACAAAAGGCGCGGAAACAATAGGTCAAAACGAGGAAAGCTGCGTAGTATACGGAATGCCCAAAGTAGCCTATCAAACAGGAGCGGTTAAATATCAGCTTCCCCTAAATGCCATTCCAAAAAAAATTTATCAGCTTTTAGACGCCTCCAAAAAATAGAAAAAAACCTGTCTAAAAACAAAATATCCTAAAAAATCAGCAAAAGTAATATTATAATATTACTTTTACTAATTTGGGTGATATTTTATTTTTAGGCAGGCTTTCACCTTTTACATAACAATCTCAAAAGGCCAATCCATAATTCCGCCAAAATCATAAACATTTGAATATCCTAGTCTAATAAGTTTCTTACAGGCTTCTTTACTTCTTCTTCCGCTTCTGCAATAAACAAGTATTTTAACTTTTCTATCAGGAATAACTTCATATGCCATATGCTCAATTTTATCAAGCGGGATAAAAACAGCGCCATCAATATACCCTTCCTCAACTTCTTCCGGTTCTCTTACATCAAGTATAATTATATCGTTTTCATTATCAATAATTTTTTTAGCCTCAACGTGAGAAATTTTTTTAAACTCATTATTCATACAAACTAACACTCCAAATATCATTTTTCTTTAGCAAAATAATAGTTCATAACTTCTTTCTTGAAAGAAAGAAACAAAGAACTTTTACGCGAAACTACGTTTCGCTGTATAAAAAATCGCGGCAAA
>CAOJPS010000275.1 GCA_948441255.1 uncultured Eubacteriaceae bacterium
TTGTAACAACTAAAGAATGCGATGCCGATAATGCTTTTAAGGAGGCTTATTTAAAAGCTGCAAAAGAGGATATCGGAATAGTAAAAAGTCCAGTAGGAATGCCAGGCCGGGCAATTTTAAATAATTATATTAAAAAAACCGCTCTTGCTCGTGATCCTGTAAGTAAATGTTTCAGATGTATACACAAATGTAATCCTTCTGAAACACCATATTGTTTATCTCAGGCTCTTTTTAACGCCGCTAACGGCGATTTGGAAAATGCTCTCATATTTTGCGGCGAAAACGCTTATAGATTACAAGAAATAACAACGGTAAAAGATGTAATGAATGACCTTTTAGGAAATAATTAAAAAATATTTTTCCTTGCCTCATTTTATTTTATAAAAAGCGATGATTATAAATTATTTTATTATTATCGCTTTTTTGTGTATATAAAATTAAACATATCGCAAAAATATTGTTTTATACTATTAACTTTCATTATATAGTTTTTATTACTATGTATCATATTTTTTTAAAATTTTTTATTTTATCTCTTTTCTTATTCTATATTTTATGCTATACTATAAGAGTATAAAGCATTTATATCATAAAAATATTTATATGATATATAAGGAAATATCTCGCAAAGAATAAAATAAAAATTATTTTATCTTTGAATTGCTTGATATTTCTACAGATAAAAATTCCATAACATACCATATTAATCATATAAAATAAAGAGGTGTTTTTTTGAATACTGAACATTTAAAAAAAGCTATTAATAAAATCGCGTCTTCTGAACTAATAGAAACATCACAAATTCCTGATATTTCTTTATATATGGACCAAATAACAACATTTTTTGATGATAAATTAAAATCAAATAAAAGAAATGAAGACGACAAAATTCTCACAAAAACTATGATTAACAATTATACAAAAACCAAACTTATAGAACCGCCTATAAAAAAGAAATACTCAAAAGACCACATACTTTCATTAATAATAATATATCATTTAAAATCTATCCTTTCAATAAATGATATAAATAAAATATTTAAAAACACAAAAGACTCAAAAGAGCTTTTATACTCAAACTTTTTAAATATTCAAAAAAAAGAACAGTTAAAATTCAAAGATGAAATTTACACACAAATTTCAGAACTGATAAATAATTGTTCAAACGACAAAACAGCAGCGGCAGCAGCGATAATGATGCTGACAAATCAAGCAAATATAAGAAAACAACTTGCGGAAACACTAATTGATTTATATTTTTCGGAGAGTGATATAAATTGATAAAAACAAAAAAAATCGATTTAATAATAATAGGCGCATTATTATTGTCAGCCTTAATATTATACTTCGGATTTTATATGTATAGTAAAAATTTTTCTGAAAATATTATTGCTGAAATTTCAGTAAATGGAGAATTATATAAAACAGTTTCTCTCAATGAGGATAAATCATTTATAATTGATAAAATTCCAAATATAAAACTGGAAATAAAAGATAAAAAAATAAGATTTATTGAATCCGATTGTCCTGATAAAATCTGTATAAACACAAATTTTATTGGAACAGTAGGACAAATGGCAGTTTGTTTACCTAATAAAGTTTCAGTAAAAATTGTTCCCGCAAATGAAAACATTGAAAACTATGATACCATAATATAAAAATTTATTAACTGTAAAGTACGTCATAGGTGATTTTATGAAAACAAAAAATATAGCCCTAAGTGGACTTATGCTTTCTTTAACAGTAGTTCTTTCAGTAGTAGAAAGCTTTTTCCCTCCGTTACCATTTTCGCCTCCCGGTATAAAAATTGGACTTTCAAATATTGTCGTAATGTACTCGCTTTTTTTCATAAAAATAAAATATGCTTTCTGTCTTGCGCTTTTCAAGTCATTTTTTATTTTTTTAACAAGAGGTGCGACAGCTGGTTTACTAAGTTTAGGCGGAGGAGCACTCTCGATACTTGTTATAATAATTTTCATATCTATATTTAAGGAAAAAATTTCCTACATAACATTAAGTATACTTGGAGCTGTTTTCCACAATTTAGGTCAGATAATAATTTTTAGAATTATAACAAATGAAGAACATATATTCTGGTACCTTCCCATATTAATTATTTCCGGAATAATAATGGGAACCCTAACAGGAATACTTTTAAATGCTATAATGCCCGCTTTCAAAAAAATTTTTAAGTACAATAAGGTGTGAAATCAATAATACTATGAAAAAAATACTTGTTTTTATTTTTTGTGCAATAATATTAAATATATTTACAGGATGTTCAAAAACCCCTCAAAAATATGAAAAAGAATATGTAAATTTATTTGACACATATACAGAAGTAATATTTTACGGCGAAAATGAAACTGACTGCGAAAAATATTCCAATATATTTAAAAATTCAATGCAAAGGCTGAATAATCTATTTGACATTTATAATAATTATGATGGAATTAACAATTTAAAAACAATAAACGATAACGCGGGAATAAAGCCAATAAAAGTAGATAAAGATATAATCGAACTGCTGAAATTCTCTAAAGAAGCTTATAATATTTCAGAAAATAAAATAAACTGTGCTTTTGGCTCAGTTTTAAAAATATGGCATAAATACAGGACAGAAGCCAATAAAACACCAGAAAACGCCTCTA
>CAOJPS010000276.1 GCA_948441255.1 uncultured Eubacteriaceae bacterium
ATTTTTCAATATCTAAGTGAAACTGATAATTTTTCTATAGGTGAATCCTCTATATTTCAAAACAATCTTGGAATTACAATGGGTATGCCTGTAAAAATTAATGGTGAAACTAATTTTTATCTTATGGGCGTTTATAAATATGACGCTCTTAATGATGTACTTAGTAATATTAATATTGGCGAGTCTGGAAAACCAATTATTATTGATAGTGAAGGAAAAATTATAGGGCATCACAATATAGAGCTTATAAAGAGTGAAAAAAATATATTTGATGACTGTTCAGATTCTGCTAAAGAGTTATATAACCGTATGTTGACAGGAGAAACTGGCTCCGGACAAGCGCTTATTGATAATGAAAATACGTTTATCGCATTTTCACCAATACGAGGTACACATTGGTCACTTGCAATTCAAGTCCCAAAGTCAGATTATATGCAGCCTATAAACAATGCTATAATGGGGACAGCAGTTGTTGCTGGCATTATGCTTTTAATATCCTTAACTTTAATTTATAAACTTTCAAATACTATATCAATTTCTGTAAATAAAGCCACAAAAAGAATTGTTGAGTTAGCCGATGGTGACCTTAAAACACAGGTTGAAGTTGTTAATTCAAAAGATGAAATGGAATTACTTACTTCTTCTTTACAAACTACGGTTAAAAGTATTAATTATTATATGTCTGAAATAAAAAGGATACTTGCAGATATATCTGAAGGAAATCTAAATATTGACGTTAATGGAGAATATAAAGGTGATTTTATTGTTATTAAATCATCTCTGGTTCATATTATTGATTCTTTAAATGATACTATGTTTATGATTAATGATTCTGCCAGCCGTCTTTCTAATACAGCAGAAGTTTTAAACAATGAATCTGAAAGGCTACATATTGCCTCAGTCACTCAAAATGATTCAGCAGAAAAACTTGTTAATGAGGTTGAGGTAGTAAAAAAAGAACTTTTAGACGTATCTGTAAATTCTAGAAACACAAAAGAAAAAGTTGCTGAAATTACAAATAAAATTGTAAAAGGAAATGAAAGGATGATGTTACTTTCACAAGCTATGGAAGACATAGGAACAAATGCTCAGGAAATTACAGAAATCAGTAAAATTATTGAAGATATCGCTTTTCAAACTGAAATTTTATCTTTAAATGCATCAGTTGAAGCAGCAAGAGCAGGAGATTATGGAAAAGGGTTTGCTGTTGTAGCGGAAGAAGTAAAGAATTTATCAGCAAGAAGTTCGGAAGCGTCAAAAAACAGTACTAATATGATTAAAGGAATTTGTAATACAATACAAACAGGTATTGACCTTATGACAGAAACGGCGGTTTCACTTGATGAAATAGCGAAATTATCAAACGTTATTGAAGATATTACTAATGATTTGGAGATTACAGTAAATATACAAAAAAGTTCTCTTATAAATATGGCGGATAATATTGAAAATATTTCAGATATTGCTGATGAAAACCTAAAAAATTCTGAATCCGCAAAAAAATTTAGTGATGAAATTACTAATGAGGCAAACAAATTACACACTATGATTGGCAAATTTAATTTAAGGAGGAATGGAAAATGAAAATATTTTTAACAGTTTGTTTAATTATTCTGTCAATTTGCTGTTCCGCCTGCTCCAAAGACGTGATGCAAGATGGTTATTATACAGCGGAAATGGCTGAATTTTCTCACGGCTGGAAAGAATTTATTACCATTACAGTTAAAAATAATGAAATTGTTACTGTTGAGTATAATGCTAAAAATTCTAGTGGATTTATAAAAAGCTGGGACAGTGCTTATATGAAAAATATGAATTCTATTGTTGGAACATATCCAAACGAATATACCAGAAATTACGCTTCTCAACTTAGTGAAAAGCAAAGTGCGGAAAACCTTGATATGATTTCTGGCGCATCAACTTCTGGAGGAAATTTTAAAGTGTTATCCTCAGCGGCTATTAATCAATCAAAAAAAGGCGATTCAAGTATTGCTGTTATCAAATAAAATAAAAGTCTAAAAGTATTTAAGGAGGAACAGAAAATGAAAAATAAAATACTTTTAATTATTTTTTTTACTATTTTATCTGCTTTCTGTACAGCCTGCTCTGATGATATTTTAAAAGATGGTTATTATACAGCGGAAATGGCTGAATATAATTTTGGTTGGAAAGAATATGTTACAATTACCGTAAAAAACGGTAAAATAGCGTCTGCTGAATATAACGCTAAGAATATTGGTGGTTTTATAAAAAGCTGGGATAATGCTTATATGAAAAATATGAATTCTGTTTCGGGAACTTATCCTAATGAATACACAAGATTATATGCCGCTCAACTTAAACAAAATAAAAGCGGAGAAAGTATTGATATGATTTCTGGTGCTACTGAATCAGGTGTAAATTTTAAAGAATTATCAAAAGCTGTTATTGAACGGGCAAAAAAAGGCGATTCAAGTATTGCATTTGTCAAAATAAAATAAAAATCTAAATCACACTTAAAAAAATAACATAGTAAACTTAAGAAAGAATTTGCTAAAATATGGGCAAATTCTTTCTTAAGTTTATCATAAAATATAATTAAAGCAATACCGCATAATTCGATAAAATAGATTTTAGATGATATTTTTCAGTACAAGG
>CAOJPS010000277.1 GCA_948441255.1 uncultured Eubacteriaceae bacterium
AAATGCCATAGAGAAAAATTATCTTATTTATGCAAATAAAAAAATGAAAACTGATTTATTGTTTTCTTTCGATGATAGTCTTTTATCACAACAAATTCTATCTATTCATTTGTCTGATTGCTGTATAGAAATAATAAAATCGCTCAAAGGTAGAGAAAGGATAATTTGTTTATTGAATACATTATTAATCGCAGTTGGTTTTAAAGAATTTTTTTATGTAAAAGAAGACATTATTAAACAAGAGTTTTTAAAATTTATTCCTCTTGATAATAAAATCAGCAATATTGTTTCTATGGGGATAAATAAAATTGTTGACACTTTTCATAATGATATTATTGAACTTTTTTCTTATGAAAAGGAAAATGGACGTGATTATATTTTTATTTTGAAGAATTATCTTAAGTCATTAAATGATATTGAAGCTGTTTCTTTTAATCATCGTTCATTTACTCCTATAAAAACTGCTCTTCAATTTTTATATAATGGCAAAAGGATAAATAAATCAAATATGATACCTGTAACTAAAACCGAAAAAGGAAAAGAACTCTTTAATCCGTTATAAAAATCAAAATTTCCAAGTAATGCTAATAATTTTAACAGGTTAACAATTCAATAATAACTTGAACTATCATAAAAAACAGGATATAAAGGGGAAAAGCATGGATATTTACCGCAAAGAATATTCTTTAAAATTTGATGGCGCAGAAGTAAAAAACCATGAAATGTCTTTAGATTTATTTGTTTCTCAGCTTGATAATATTGTAAAAATTGTCAATGAAACGCAAAAAAAGATTTTAACCAAAGAGCAGCATGCTGAATTAAAGATAAAAAGTGAAATTAAGCCCGGTTCTATTGATATAAGTCTTTTATTTGAATTGACGGGTAAAATTTTACCTGTTGCTCCTGATCTTATAAAAATAATGATTGAAATTATTAATTTTAAAAAATTTCTCAAAGGCGAAAAGCCTAAAAAGGTCTCACCCAATAGTGACGGAACAATGAAGATTATGAACTGCAATAATGAATATCAAAATGTTAATGGTAATGTGTATAATATATCCATAAATAACAGCGTTATTAATGGTTCATTGGACAGACTTACAACGCCTTTGCAAAACGGTAAACTAAACAGAATATCTGTTACCGAAAAAGCTGAGAATGAAAAGCTTCCTGTAAGTTTGGAACGTGCTGAAATTTTACATAGTGATATAAAAAGTCTGCAATTTAATACTGTAGATGTGCCAGACGTTATAGAGGAAGAAAATAAAATTGTGGAAGTTCTGACCGCAAATATTGACGGGAATAAAAAGAAATGGCGCTTTAATGATGTGGAAGAAAATGTTGAGTTTGTAGCCAATATAGAAGATGAGGAATTTTTAAATAAAATAACGAATAAAGAAATCAGCTTTAATAATGGTACCATTTTAAACGTTGTTTTACGCACCATAACTAATCCTAACAAAAAACGATTTAATAAACAGCGTGAAATAATAAATGCTGAATTAGAAGAGTAAAATTACTAAGCGATAACTCCTTGTAAAACACCTCTCAACTACTCAAAAGCTCCCTTTTCGGGGGCTTTTTTCGTTTAAAATGCCTTTATTTCTCTTTTTTTTGTTTAATACAATTATTTAACGTGATTAATTGATATTGTTTGATAATTTTGTTTTTATGACCTTGTGACGAAAACAAATAAGGAATATCAATATGGATTTTATACTTTTTTTAAAGACCAGAAGACATTTTATTTTTCTAACAGTTCTTTTCTTTGTATTGGCAGTTTTTTTGCTGCTTTTTTACAAGAGCCATTTCGCCCTTGCCATGTATAAAGTAATTCTTTGTATGGTCGGCTTTTGTATTGGGGCAATTTTTGACGGGGCACTGTTTTCCTTCGCAAAGCCCTGCGGCTACCTCTGCTATAAATGGCAGGAGTCTTCAGTTGAAAATATTAAACCGCGCTGATTTTCCGGTTGTCGAAGGGCAGGAATGGCTTTTTATAGCCGCATGTCTGAGAAAGACTGTTTTTGCGGTAATGGGCATGCTGGGCATGTGTCTTGCCTTATGAAATATTTAGACAGCGCCCTTGAAATTCTCCTCAGCATTTACCTGTGGCTGTGCATATTCCTGGCTGTCTTTTACTGCTTTGACAAAGCGTTTGCGGCGGAAATCAAAATACCGCAGAAAGCCTTTGAGTACCGCGAGTACCTCATAAAAGAAAGCCGCTTTATCTGGGGGCTGGAAGCCCCCAGTGCGACTTTCGCAGCCCAAATCCACACGGAGAGCGGCTGGAACGAGAGGGCGAAAAGCCCGGCTGGAGCCATGGGACTTACGCAGTTTATGCCGGCAACGGCAAAATGGATAGGCAATATTTATGCGGATCTTGCCAAAGCCGACCCGTACAACCCCTACGGGGCAATCAACGCCCTGGTACTTTATAACAAGTACCATTTTGACAGGATACAGGCTGTTGATTTTGCGAATAAAATGGCGTTTGTGCTGTCCGCGTACAATGGGGGGCTTGGTGGGTACTGAGGGATAGAGAGAAGGCGAAAGAGTACGGCTATAATCCGTACCGTTATTGTGCGCTTTAGCACAAAAAAACCACCAGCTAAGCTGGTGGAATAAAAATC
>CAOJPS010000278.1 GCA_948441255.1 uncultured Eubacteriaceae bacterium
CCACCTTGAGAAACTTATGGACTTTTTTTATTTTCTGTCGAACTCACGTTAAATAATGAAAAGCTGCTACGTCAAAGGCTTCAAAAACATACTCTTTTATGCCTGTTATAAATATGATAATTGTATCTATATCTCGTCTTCGTATTTCTCTCGCTGTTTCTATACCATTCATATTTTCCATTTGAATATCCAAAAAAATAATATCAAACTTTAAGCAGGATTCCAATAAATCCCTGCCAGAAAAATATTTTGATATATCGCACTTGGGTAAAATTTTTTTTATCATATTCTCTATATCCTGTGCAATTATCTTTTCATCATTGCAAACCGCAATTTGAAACATTTTATCCCTCTTATTCTTTTATTGTTCTCACTTTTTATATCGTCACTTTATATATATTTTCAACCAAAATGTAATGAAACAGCATTTTAATACAATAGACTGTAAAAAATTCATAAAAGTGGTTATTAACTTTAAAGTATTTTTCCAATACAATAAAATAAAACCTGTTTTAAAAATAAAACAGGTTTTTCAACAATTTGATGTATTAAACGGCATAAAAACAACATAAATACATATTTAATCATCACCTCTCAACAAATTTTCAGCGTAATCCTGTAAATTTTCATAAGAATTTACATTTGATGAACGAGAAAAAATTTGTTGCCTTACATAATCAGGAAGGGAATTAAAATATCTTTTTGCATTACAATCTGAATTTATAAGCTCAGCAAGACCTGTGTATTTTTTTTGCATATACCATCACCTCGATAATATTATTGCCATAAATCTGCTAATTATACGTTTTTTATTTTTTGCTTTTAATTTCTTCCCAGCGTACAGCGTCAATTATAGCATCTTCAATAGTTCTCTCGGCTTCCCACTCAATTGTATTTTTAGCTCTGTTTATATTAGCATAAGACCCGCATACATCTCCGGGTCGTCTGTCGGTATATGTTATTTTTACTTTTTCTCCTGTAACATTTTGGAAGGCAAATAAAAATTCTTTAACAGTCACACCTATACCAGAACCTATATTTATCGGCAAAAAATTTTTATATAAATTGTCAGCACGTCTAAAAGCTATATCATAATTTTCCACAGATTTCACAACAGCTAATGCCAAATCCCAAATATGGAAATAATCTCTTATACAAGTTCCATCCCGTGTAACCCAATCATTTCCAGCAATTTTAAACTCACTTTCCTCACCGTTCCAAATTTTAAGAACACGACTTAAAATATTTGATGAGAAATTTGCCCTAAGCCCTATTCTTCCTTTAGGGTCTGCCCCTATAGGATTAAAAAATCTAAGGACAATACAATACATATCATAAGCCACACAAAAATCTTTTAAAATCATTTCTGTCATATACTTTGTCCTTGCGAAAGGACTCCTTGGGTTTATAGGCGAACGTTCTGTCACCATAAAGCCAGGAACATCATCATATATTGCCGCGGAAGAAGCGAAAATTATTTTTTTACAACCTAAATCATTCAAATTTTTAAAAAGTTCCATACTCTTAACTACATTTGAATGATAATATTCATACGGTTTTTTGACAGACGCCCAAACGGCAGACTTTTCAGCAAAATGAATAACTATTTCTATATCAGGATTTTCCTCAAAAATCCTTGTAAGTAATTTTTTATCTCCTATATCGCCTTGATAAAAATTATCGCTTGTAATATATGAAATATCCTCAGATTTAGAAATATCCAAAATATAAGGTTCGTGACCATTATCAATTAAAGCGTAATAAATCATACTTCCAAGATAACCAACTCCACCTGTAATAAGCACTTTCATTTATCTCACCTTCCTGTTAAAAAAATATAATTTACGGTAAGTTAATAAAAACGTATATTAACGTAAGTTCAATAAGAAATTGCGGTAAAACCCAGCAAAACGTAGTTTCGCATAAAAGTTTTTGTCAAACTTTTTTCAATATGTGACGCAAAGAAGTGCGTACGGCGTAAACCGGCTTTTGATTTTGCCAAAAACACTGACTAAGTTTGTGGAGTTTAAGGTAAAACCTCAAGGTTTTTAATATTTCATTAAAATCACGTTATATTAATATGATATTAAACGGGCGTTTTCTTAATTTTAAAATATATTATCAAAAATTTCAAGCTATTTTTATAAAAAATAATAAAATCAATGTAAAAAAATAATTGATGATGGCAGAGTTCCGTCATTGCCATATAAAAGACCAGTGGGAAAGAAAGAATTAATGAAACCTTATGAATATGTATATGATGAATATTATAATTGTGTAATTTGTCCTAATAATCAAATATTAAAATATACCACAACTACGAAAGAGGGGTACAGAGAATTTAAAAGTGAGTCCTCTGTTTGCGAAAGCTGTCCAAAACTAAGTCTATATACTAATAGTAAAAGCCGTCAAAAAATAGTAACAAAGCATATATGGATGGATTATCTTGAATTGGCGGAAGACTACAGACATACAAAAAAATATAAAGATTTATATGAGAAACGTAAAGAAACTATTGAAAGAGTCTTTGCTGACGCAAAAGAAAAACACTCCATGAGATATACGATTTACAAAGGTTTGACTCAGGTAAGCAAATGGGT
>CAOJPS010000279.1 GCA_948441255.1 uncultured Eubacteriaceae bacterium
CTTTCTCGTATTCTTTCGGCATTATTTTTATTAGTTCTGTTATGTTCATATAAATCACCCTTTTTAATTATATCACTTTTTTGATTTATATGAAAGTTTAACTTAGTGCATATGGGCTCTGCCGCCGTTCTACTCCCCCAAGTACGATTTGAAACAGCACCCCAACTACAAATACACCGCCGAGGCCGATAAAAAGAAAAATGCCTTTGACCTCTCCCGGCTGATCCGGCGGCGTATGGACAAGCTGAACCCCAGTGAGGAATATACCGTGTACGAGGTGGACGTGCCGGACGGGGGCCACATGGAAGAGGACGAGGACATATTTGATGTATAAATTAAAGTGTATAATTATAATTATTACAAACATCCCCTTAAACTGCTTAACTGCTTATATTAAATGCCTAAAAGCAAGCCAAGGAAAGACTTCCAGCCTTTACGGGCTTTTAAGCATTTTGTTTTTTTGAGATTTTACGATACTTCAAAAACTTCAGAATTATAACCTTTTCTCATCGAACTCACGTTAAATTTAAATAAAGCCGATATATCTAAGAAATTTTTTTATTGGTTTGCACTAAAAATTTTTCAAATTGAGACAATAAAATTATATGTGCCCTTTTAAATGATTTACACAAACTTTTTTAAGGCAATACCGCATAATTATAATTTCACAGATTTGGATGATATTTTCCATTACTTGTACTGGTACTGAAAAATGTCATCTCAAATCTGTTTTATTGAATTATGTGGTATTGCCTTAAAGCTTCTTAAATTTTAAAACTGTCAAAATCTTCGTTATTGCCTTTAATAATTGATCCTTTGCTATAGAAAATATTTTGTTTGTATTATTTGTTAAAATAACTTCCATCTCCTATCGTCGCTTCGGGAGTTCCAAAAGCCGGACTATCAACAGTACTGCCAAATGATGAACCGCCGTCCTTGTCGTTTGTAACAACAAAATACATAGGATTCAGATATTTGCCGTTTTTTAAAACCTCTAAATGCAAGTGTGCTCCTGCTGAATCTCCGGTGTTTCCCGACTTCGCTATAATATCACCTTTTTTTACTTCCTGCCCGGCACTCACAAGCAATTCAGAACAATGAGCGTATTTTAACTGTAACCCTTTTTCTCCCTCTATAACAACATAATATCCATAGCTTGAACTGTACGCCGCTTCTCTTACAACTCCATTGTGTCCTGCCCGAATATCTGTTCCGGCAGGTACGGCAATGTTAACGCCTTTATGATTATTTTTACCGTTATAAACACGATAACAGTAATTGCTTGACACATTATTAATCCAGTTAAAATCAAAGGGACTGTCCATATACTGACGGTTTCCCTTTGTTTGTATATAAACGCCAAATAACTGTTTTTCCTCGTCATTCAGCAGCGGCGCGATAACATCCGTGAAAGATTTCGCCGTTAAATTTACATTTAATATTTTCCATTCGTAAGTTTGACCAAAAGCGTCTTTTCTTATTTCAGTGGTTTTACTGTTCATTAAAAATATCACGTAAATCATCTTCTATATCCTCATAATCCTCATACTCAAACTGATGATATTTTACAGTTAAGAAAGCCATTAACTCATAAGCGTTATAATCGGGATGATTATTCGGAGCGTCTTTAGCTCTAAGAAGCAAATCCGTTTCCTACTCTGTATAGGCTAATTCAGCTTTATCAATGTTTGTGTCGCTTGCCGTATAAAACGTTGAAACAATAGGAGCGATACCTCCGGCAGCCGCCGATGAAAAAAGACCGAACACTGACATAATAATAACGACTATTAATAAAATTACAGCCGCTATAATTAATACTTTAGGATTTTTTAAAACAACTTGAACCGCTTTTTTTGAGAGATTTAATGTTGTTCCAGCGGTTTTTCCCGCTTTGTTTGCCGCTTGTTTCGCTTTACGGGCTTTTTTAGCATATTGCTTTTTGATTTTTCTTTTCTGTAAAAGTTTTGAGAATAAATTTTTGCTTGTTTTCAGATTTTCGCTTTTGATTTTCTCATAAGAGTGTTTAAAACTCAATCTTCCCGCTTTTTCTTCCCGCTTATTTACTCGACGATAAGGAGTGTTTCTCACAAACCGAAAAACAGATTTTCTCATACTGCCAAAATGCAGATAATTCTCAGCAGCCTGTTCAGTTCTATAAACGGTTTTAATTGATACATTTTCATTTTCAACCTCGCTCATTTTCTGATGAACTTTGTTGATAGTCTTATTTTTTACAAAACCGGCTCCATATCTTACCGGAGAAAAAGATTTAGAATTAAACTTACTTTGAGGTATAACATCTTTTTCAAATTGAAGTTTACTTAAATATAATTCTGCGGTTCCTTATTTTTATACTGATTTCACAGTTTATTTATTCAAAAACCGTAATATAATATGTAAAACATATTGAAAAAATCATCAATTTATGCAATACTATAAATAAGAATAAGATAATTATAAAAAATGAATGGTATATTTTTTGCTTTGGAGGTATGAGTGGTGATTACGGCGATACTTGGACATATAACAAAAACAGAATGTGCTCAGGCTATTGTAAATGCCGCCAATACAAGTCTTTTGGGCGGCGGAGGCG
>CAOJPS010000280.1 GCA_948441255.1 uncultured Eubacteriaceae bacterium
GGAAATAACTTTGCACATTTGATTTTCCTCCGTTTCTCCCCGTATAGCCGATAGGACAGCTTTTTCGTTTACAGCATTATTTCTTACAGGCGGCAAATTTCATATGGTACATATCAAGAGCTTTCCCGCCAATGTCCCATTCATCATTTCTGTAATTAGTTGGTTCTGTATAGTCTGCCTGACGCATTTCTTTTTCGTTTTCAAATACCTCGTTAATGCGTACTTCCAAAAATCTTGGTGTTCTTACATAATCTCCGACTTTAATTTTCATTTTTTTGTGTCCTCCTTTTATCATTGTATAACCAATAAGTTAGCCTATTTAATATTTTTTATTTTCCTTACATCTATATTATACTATATGTATACCAATATAGCAATAACTCAAACAGGAAAATACTTAATAAATTTTTTTAAATATTTTCCCGTTTTTTTATGCAATTTACTATATGGATATACATATTAAAATATGTTACAATAATAAATATAATTATGGAGGTAAAAACTTATGGCTTCTCATACATCATCGAAAGAGGCAAGGAACAGAGCTGTTTCCAAGTATGTAAAAGAAAACTATGACACTGTACTTTTACGATTTACAAAAGAAAGCAATGACAAACAGCTTATCGCTGAACACGCAAAAAATAATAATGAAACTATCGCTGGCTTTATAAAAAGAGCTATTAAAGAAACAATAGAAAATGATAATAAAAAATCATAGCTGTTTTGCTGGTTGGCGGATATTTGGGCATAAAAAAAACCGATTTACAAGATAATAAATATTTTGTAAATCGGTTTTTGGTGTTATAAAATATTATTTTTTGTATTTTTATTTTCAAAAATCTAAGTATAGGAAAGGAAGTATTTACATATTTTAAAATATATTTTTTATAAATACCAATTATATTTAAGATTTTATAAATTTTTCGGGTTCCAGTCTTTTTATAACCTTTGCGGGATTGCCAACAACAACAGTATTAGCTTCTACATCTTTTGTAACAACACTTCCGGCTCCAACAATAGCATTCTCGCCAATAGTAATGCCGGAAAGTATTGTTGCTCCAGCTCCAATCCAGACATTTTTACAAATATGAACATCTTTTATTGTTAAAATATCTCTTTCGTAAAAATCGTGATTATTAGTTATAACAGATACATTTAAAGCTATGCGAGTATTATCTTCTATATAAACATTTCCAGCTGACATACATTTAAAATAAGGCATTATAACTACATTCTTACCTATATGAATATTTTGAGCGATATTTACATAAATAGGAGTTGAAATTCTGCTGTTTTCTCCCATATCCTTAAATAACTCTCTTTCAAGCTGAATATGTTCATCAGAAAAAGGTTCGGCATTATTTAGCTTATGCACAATTTTTGCGGTTCTTATTGATTCCCGCTTTCTATTTTCATCAGGTATTCTTAAATCTAATATAATTTCTTTCATTTTATTTCACCCCATATATAAATTATAATTATTTAATTATATTGAACTAATAAAAAATAAACAGCTAAATTTCAAAAAAACTGATACATTAAAGAGTCTTTTTATTAGTTCGCATTAAAAATTTTACAAATTGCTATTATTTTAAATTTCCATTAATTTGTTTATCTATGCTTATTTTATAGACTTTGTAAATTTTCCTAATTTATAAGAATTTAATTCACAGGTTCTGTTTCTGAAAAATATTTATAATAAGTCGTAGTAATATCAAAAAATAGTAATTTATAATTTCATTTGGTTTGTTTAATAAATTCCAAAAATATTTTTTTACTGGCAAGGTCAGAAATATACGAAAATTCTGGGTGCCATTGAATACCCCATATAAATTTTTTGTTTGGCATATATACTGCTTCTATAATACCGTCAGTCGCTTTTGCCATAGGCAGAAGTTTATCGGATAAATCCTTTATAGCTTGATGATGATAGCTGTTGACCGCCAAAGTATCACTTTCAATAACAGTGTGTAAAGGTGTATTTTCTATAATTGTAACATTATGTGCCGGTTTATCATACGGCGGTTTTTGGTGATGTTCTAAATTAGAATTTGTTTGTGTCGGTAAATCCTGATACAATGTACCGCCTAAAACAGTGTTAATAATCTGTATGCCACGGCATATGCCCAATATTGGTTTATTCAATTCAATAGCCTGATTTAAAAGTATTTTTTCCATTGTATCACGTTCAAGAGAAAGTTCGCCGCATTGCGGCAAGATTTTTTCATTGTATAATGACGGTGATATATCCTGACCGCCCGTAAATAAAAAGCCGCCGCACTTATCCGCCATTTGATTTAATATATGTATATTATCAGTAAGCGGAAGCATTACAGGTGTTCCTCCCGCTTCAATAATACCCTGCATATATCCCGGTACAAGCCAATAGCTTAATTTATTGTAATCAATCAGCGGCATTACGCCAATAATAGGTCTGTTCATTAATTCTTTTTCTTTTGCTTTTTTATACCTGTTATTGAATTTTAATTTTTTACTGTGATAATGACTAATAAGTTCTTTTTCGGGCAGCCATATTTGAGCTGTTTCTATTTTTTCTGATACATTAAACAGAAT
>CAOJPS010000281.1 GCA_948441255.1 uncultured Eubacteriaceae bacterium
ACCTTGAGAAACTTATGGACTTTTTTTATTTTCTGTCGAACTCACGTTAAAATAAGATGAGTGCGAATTTTTCGCAAAAAAAATCACGGCACTAATTTTGCCGCGATTTTTTAACAGTGGATATATAGTCAACAAACTTAAAAATAAACAAGTTCAGCAGTTAAAAATTATTTTTGCAGCGTTGCCATCATTCGGCGTAGGCTTTCGACTACGCTCTCACTCTGTCGCCTTGAGAAAATAATTTTTCCCTCGCTTCCTTTTGCTTTTTTTCAAGTTTGTTGACTATACCACACAATTTAAAAATAAAAACAATTTTATTTTTGATTTTTTCAATATGTTCCGCTTATGCCATACTCACAATCTTTATGTCCTTATTATAAGCGAGGTCAATAGCTGTTCCGTCAGTCAGCGCCACTATAGGTCTTGAAAGGTAGTTTTGATTTATAAAAGCGACCTGCGCTGTTTTTCCGTTAGAAAGCTTAACATAGGAGCTAACATATGTATAAGCAATATTTTTTGTAAACTCCAAAAGCACTTTTGTGTCAAGAAGTCCAATGTTTATAGATTCAAAGTCATTTATAATATCAAATGGACAGCGTTTTTTAAAAGAAATAAGATTATCATACTCGTTACAAACGGCTACAATTTTACTAATAATATCCAAGTCCCCGCCTTTAAGACCATTAGGATAACCAGAGCCATCTATTTTCTCGTGATGATTTAAAACAGCCTGTTTAATATCGTCGTCAAGCTCCTGATACAAAAGCATTTCATAGCCTATTTCAGGATGTTTTTTAAACTTTGCCAATTTTTCCCCAGTAAGAGTTTCTCCTGTTAATATTTCATCTTCCGAAAGATCAATTGTTTCTTTTCCGATATCGTGCAAAAGTCCGGCAATAGCGGCCTTTTCAATATCCTCCTTATCAAGGCGAAGCCACATAGCGCATATATTAGATAAAACAGCGACATTAATACTATGAACATACGTGGCGTCATCCATTTTATCAAGATAACTTATGTAATGAACCAAATCACTGGAACAATTAGCGGTGCTTATAATACTGTCAACAATGCTATAAAGCTGTTTCTGGTCAGCGTCTTCTCCTTGTTTAAGAGCATCAACACAGCCTTTAAGTTCATCTATTTTTTTATCATATGTTTCGTGAAATTTTTTAAACTCAACCTTAACAAGTTCAGGATTTTCCTTTTCTCTTTCACTTATAATATTATCTTGTTTCTTCTCTTTCGAAGCGTCTAAAAAAGGCTTGTTTCTTTTATCAATAGAATAATCCCAAATCTCAACACTTAAAATATCCTCGTTTCTTATAAGCTTTTTATAATTTATGTTATCAAGTTTTGTATTCTTCGCGAGAATCACCACACCGCTTTTAGATACAGCGTCTTTCGCAAGAATCATATTAGGCCGCAGTTCAGACATTGTAACTTTCACTTTTTCCTGTAAAGAATCCAAAATATCCACTCCTTATAAATATATTACCGATTGAGAGTTATCCTTTCGCGCCTCTTAAATCACGTCCAACCAACGAATAATACAAAAGTTCAGACAATCGGTGTTTCAATAAATACTACCCTACTATATTATATACTTTTTTTTATAAAATGGCAATTACTTTTTATACCACGAAAGCATAATTTACCTTTTTGTGTCAAAAAGAATATTAAGGCAATACCGCATAATTCCATAAAATAAATTTTAGACAATATTTTTCAGTGCAAGGAAAAGGCTCGCTGTTCAAACACTTTCGCTGCGCGAAAGCCGGCTTCGCCGTCCGCGTTTTTCTTTGCGGTGTACTGGTCAAACACTTTCGCTGCGCGAAAGCCGGCTTCGCCGTCCGCATTTTTCTTTGCGGTGTACACATAGTCGTAGCCTATGATAAGAGACTTTGACACAGCAATGGAAAATATCATCAAAGGAAACACCGCATAATTAAAAAATAAAAATAGTTTTAGCGTGAGCGGCAAAAAAATTGAGCGGAAGTGTGGGGTTTTTTAACCCACTTGGAGCGTATTTTTTTGCAAAATTATTTTTATTTCCTCTTTGTGCGGTGTTTCCCAAAATCTATGAAATCATAATTGTACGGTATTGCCAGTCAAATCACTTGAAAACGAGCAAAAGGAGGCAAGATAAAAATTATTTTCGCAAGGCGGCGGAAGGAGAGCATAGCCGGAGCCTATGCCGACTGACGATAACGCAGCGAAAAGGATTTTTATCTGTCGAACTTGCTTGTTTTTAAGTGATTTGACTATAAATAATAGTTTACTTTAAATTAAGGATTTCGGGAAATTTTTATTCAATATTTTTAGAAATTTATTTTCGTACTCATTAAACATTGTCTAAAATCTTTAAAAAACCTGCCTAAAAAACAAAATAACCAGCAAATTAAAAAATAAAAATAGTTTTTACGCAAACTTAAACGTATCAATCAATTTTTGAATACCAACTATAGTGAAAGAACTTGAATAACGGTAAAATAAATTTTTTTACTTCTTTGTTAACGTGAGTTCGACAAAAAATTTCAGTAAAACTCAGCGAAACGTAGTTTCGCA
>CAOJPS010000282.1 GCA_948441255.1 uncultured Eubacteriaceae bacterium
AACCAGTACTTGAAACAACTCTTGACATAGTTCTTATTAACTGCCCCAAAATTCCGTTTGCGGAGAATATAGAATTTCTTATTGACAAAAAACCTCCTCTTACTGCCGATATCGCCGGCTGCGCTGAAGTCCATAACCCACTGAATAAAATTTTAAATTCATAAAATCTAAGAGTTATCCATTCGGCAGCACTCCCAATACTAAGTTTCACGTTTTCTATAAAATTCTTAAAACCGTCTGTATTAATCGCGCTGTTAATACCCTGCATAATTCCGGAAAATTCCATATAAGCGGCATTTTTAATTTCAGTGAAATAACTTCCAAATGTTTTAGGCATTTGAGCGTATTTTTCTTCTATCGCTTTTGCCGCCATAAATAAAGAATTTTTAATAACATCTGCCGATATCGTACCCTCTCTTGACATTTTTTTCAAGCCGTCCATACCAACGCCTGTATAATCGGAAATTGCCTGCGCAAGCATAGGAGCGTTCTCAATAATTGACCTAAATTCATCACCCTGCAGTCTTCCGCTTGCCATTGCCTGGGTAAGCTGATACATTCCCGCCGTCTGTTCCTGAATACTGGCTCCGCTTATTTTAAATGACTTTGACATCAATTCAGAAAACTTTGTTAATTCTGTATTGTTTTTAAAGGCATTACCTGCCAAAAGTCCAAGTTTAGCGGTAGTGGAAGCCATATCTGTATAGGCTGTTCCCGTTCTTTGAGCGGATTCATATATTTTATCCTGAAGAACCTTTGTTTCCATCTGACTTTTTGTAATAAGTCCAAGCCGCGCTTTCATATTGCTGTATGTGTCTACAGCCTCTATACCCGATTTTATACCAAAACCGCCAAGAGCCATTCCGGCATACATTTTAATATGACTGACAATATTTTTTATATTATTTCCCAAGCTTACAGCATTTCTGTTTCCTTCTCCAAGGCTTGCGTTAAATTGCCGCTGCGCCGAATTATTATCTCTTATATCAATATCTATTCTGTCAATAGTACCAACAAGCCGTTTATAAGCGGAATTAAGCTTTTCAGCGTCATTATTTTTTACGGCGCTGTTAAATTCTCTTTGTGCCTGTTCCGCTTCATATATTTTTTTGCGCAAATTTTCAATTCTTGAATTATACTGATTTATTCCGCTGACATTCCATCGGCTTAATCTGCTTTTTTCCCTTTCAATTCTTGCTATAGTTTCTCCAATTCCCGCAATTCGCTTATTTATATTTTGTATATCATTAACGGCGTTAGACGGAAGCATTTTCATTTTTTCAGCTTTTAAAGTAAGTTTTTGCTGTGTTTGAATCAAATTTTCAGCCATACTTTTAGCGGAATTAATTTCCTGTTTCGCTCTCGCAAACCCTTTTGTATTGAATATTTCTATTCCGGCTCCGCTTTGCCAGGAAAAATTATTCATCTGATTCAAAGTTTCCTTAAAACCTCTTAACCTCATTTCCGCCTGCTCAACAGCAGATTTTATTTGATTAATTCCATTATTTAATCCCGATAAATCTCCTTTGGACGAACTGGTAATAACGTTATTTTGAAGTTGTCTTATTGCCATAACATTTCTTCTCATATTTTCATACTCGGAGTTAAGCTGATTTTTTTGATTGGAATTTAAAAAATTTATATCAATATTTTTAAGCTGGCTCATTGACGATATGAGATTTTTTATTCTTTTATCAGCGCTTATAATATCAGAAGCAGCGTTAGGTGTAAGAAATTCTGTTTTAACAGATTGCCTTCTAATTTGATTTTGCGCCGCTAATACACTATCCATTCCTCGTGAAAGAGAGTTAATCTCATTTTGTAATCGTGTGTTAGTGTCCCCATCAAATATTTTAAAGCTGTTTTGTTTTTGCCAGGCAAACGCTTTTTGAACTGTTTGCGCTGATTTTTGCGCTTCTCTTTCCATTATTCCCATTTGAGTAATTGCGTCAGCCATATTCTGTTTAAAATTGTTAAAAGCGTTTTCATTAAATCCTTTGTTCACAGTTTCCTGCATATCACGGAAACCGCCTATTAGATGTGTCATTCCTTTATACATTGAATTAAGCACGCTTGTCATTCCGTCATTCAAATTTATAGTTGTACTTATCCCAGCCAAAAAATCACCGCCTTAAAAATGAGCATAAAAAAAACAGCCTTAAAAGACTGCAAAAAACTTTACAAATTATTTTTTTGTGGTATAATTTAATTATAAAAGGCAATCGAAAACGATTAGCCGACCGGTTAGCAAAAAATAGCAGCTTACCCATCTGCAAACAGGGCTGCTATTTTTTTGCGTTCATTATGGCTACAATAATCAAGCCAAATGTAAAACATAACATTAAAGCCTCATATGTAGACATATTGCACCACCTCCAATCTTTTCAAATTGGAAGCTCACCTCCCTCCATATAAAAATATGGTCGGTCGGTTAAAGGCATAGCAGCCGTTTTCTCATTTTCGATTACCCATAAAAATATTTTAGCATAATTTGTCGTTTACAGCAACCATAAATTTTCGTACAAATAT